>CAYJTA010000083.1:0-4904 GCA_964372825.1 uncultured archaeon
GATGCCCGGACATAGGGAGAGCATATTTTCTTTCCGATGGATTCACCAGGGAAGAGGTGAAATTTATCTTCGCTCCTGCCTCAGAGAGGGGAAGAATAACAAGGGCTGTGGAGATGTATGTAAGCAAGGGCAAAAAAGACCATGTAACCACTACAGCGATAGCGATGCTTGTTGACAGGCAATACAGCCTCCAGCAGGCAAAATTCCGTGGAAACAGGATTGTAAGCAAAATTGTTGTCTGTGAGGGGGAAAAAGACTTCTCTCCAATCCACCGTTTACGGAAGCTGGTTGGCGGATATGAAGGCAATCTTGACAGGATAGATTTAAAAGGGAGCAGCAGTGACCTGAGGAAAGAATTAAAGATTCCTGAGTCTCTTAGTGTTTCTGAAACCATCATGCTGGGAATAACATATTTTGGCGCTTTTATGGACAGGGGGGGAAATTGCCCCAATCTGATATTTTCCAGGAAAAAGGATGATGAAGAGTTTTACAGGAATTATGTGGAGGATGAATTCAGAAGGATATATGGCCTGAAGCTTGAGCCTGGCAAGAGCAATCCGAGGCATTACACCGTCTCATCGCAGGGACTTGTAATTTGGCACAAAGACTTTGGTTTTCCGGATATGATTGACATAGATTTCTCTGGAATACAAAGCTCTGGATTTATAATGGGCTGCCTTTCCACGGGCGGAAGCATAAACAGGGGGAATCGCTCCATTTCTCTGGCCGACAAGCGCAGCCTGCTTATGGAGCAGACTGCAACGATAGCGAAGGAAGTGGGTTTGAGGCCGACACTCTCGAAACCAAAACTGCCGGACAGGAAAACAGTCAGGCTTGTTTTTCCCTCAAGGCAGCACCGCATGCTGTATGAGGACGGATGGCTGCTGAACCCAAGGCACAACAGAATTGACATGGAATTGTTCGGAAGGGAGGGGAATTATAGGCCGATATACCGCAAATTGTTAGTGGATGGCTTATAAAGAACATTATTGTTTCTGTTTCTCAAGCTTCTCCTTCGCCTTCTGCAGCATGGCTATTACAGGCGTCTTTTCCCCTGAAAGGTGGTATAAAGTGGCTCTTCCGCCTGTGCTGATGTGGTCGAACTTGTCCCTTATCCCGAGGGTGTTGAGGGTCTCTGCTATGTGGCCGCCTCCGACTATCTTGAATGCGTTCAGCTGGCTTGCGAAGTCCAGCAGCCTCTTTGTGCCGTACCTGAACCTCTCGTCCTCATACAGGCCTACAGGGGAGCTGAAGACGATTGTCTTTGCGTCTTCCACTATCTTGCAGTACCTTCCCACTGTCTCCTTTCCGATATCAGCTATGTGGAGCGATGTGGGGAGCTCTGAGACGCTTATCTCCATCCTTGTGCCGCCGCCATCCTTCACTGCCACATCGACAGGGGTTTCTATCCTCGGGCCGTTGCTGGCAAGCACGTCCCTGGCCATGGGCATGAGCTTGTCGAAGCCCTTTCCTTTGAGCACCTCCATGTTCGCAGATCCGATATCATATCCTTTTGCGGCAAGGAAGAGGTTGGCCAGAAGGCCTCCGGTAAGGACCTTCTCATCAGAGCCGTGTGCCATGATGTTCCTGATCACCTTCATGGAATCATCAACCTTGACGCCTCCCAGGACAAAAACAACAGGCTTCCTTTCCTTCTCGAAGATCCTGTTGAGCGCTACAAGTTCCTTCTCCACAACCCTGCCTGCGGCGGTAGGGAGGACCTCCCCGAAGCCGACCAGGCTTGTCTGCTGCCTGTGGATGGCCCCGAATGCATCATTGACAAAAATGTCGGCAAGGGGCGCAAGCTTCTTCACCATGTGGGTGTGAGCAAGGGCGTCTGCAGGCCTTTCTAAAGTTTCCTCTGAATAAAATCTTGTGTTCTCGAGGAGTATGATGTCCCCGTCCTTCATCTCATCTATGGCTTCGCTGACGCAGTCCCCGAATGCCGTGTCGACAAACCTGACTTCCCTTCCCGCATGCTTTGAGAGGTGCTTGGCGTGGCCTTCGAGGCTGATGAAATCGCTGTCCCCTACCCTTCCCTGATGGCTCATAACTATGACTTTGGCGCCCTTTTCAGAAAGCTCCCTTATGGTTGTGCTGCCATGGGCCCTTATCCTCTCGTCATCTGTTATCTCCTTTGTCACGGCGTCTATGGGGGAGTTGATGTCTATCCTCACCAGCACTTTTTTGCCCTTGAGGCTGAAATCGTCAATGGTGAGGAAGTTTTTCATAGTCATGTCACTTCTCTATTGAAAGGCTCATGTTTGTCTTGCTTATCGATTCCTCTTTGCCCATCGAACCGAACATGGCCCGGATGCAGTCGATATTTTCGGGCACGACATCAGACTCCTGGTGGACGGCCTGCATGAAATAGAGGATGCCGTGCTTGACGTTTATGGAGTCCTTCCATATGGCTATCTCGTAAAGGTCTCCTCTTTTTCTTCCCAAATCCCTAGCGTACTCCATTATCTCTGCCGTGCTTGAGAAGCCTTTTTTGCTGTCTATTAAAATGACTCTCGGTGTGCTTTCAAAAAGCTTTATTATATCATCCCTTGCTGCTTCTTTCTTCAATTTTACGCTTACCACATGGAGATGCATCAGTGTAGTAGAAGCTTTAACTGCAGAAGTGAAAATAGGCATGTAGGGCAGGACTGTCTTAACATCCGGCCCGTGGTGGCTAGGCATCTCGGTTTCAGGAGAGATGGCATTTATGGGGCCCTTCTTGCTGTCTCCGGGGTCTGTCGCACGCCTTACCAGAACTGCATAGGCATTATCTATCCCAAAAGCATTATCTATAGCGCTGAGGGTTCTTGAGAGTCCGGTGGTGTTGCAGCTCACCACCCTCACGAACTGCTTGCCTCTTGCCTCATCGTAATTGGCCTGCGCTACAAAGCTGGCTTCAGCTATTTCAGCTTCCTCCCCTCCCTGGAAGATGGCCTTCTTTCCGTGCTGCTGGTACAGTTTCCTGTTCTCCGGTCCTCTCTCTTCCGGAGAGCAGTCGATTATGATATCTGACTCTCTAACAAGATCTTCAATTGTGCCTGCTATATCTCCATTCTGAAAATTTTTGGTGTCGGAAGTGGCTGAAAACACTTTATATCCAAGCTTCCTCGCCAGATCGAATTTGAAAGAGGGCTTCGTCATCGTAACCCCAACAAGCTGCATGTCGTCCTGCAGGGAAACAGCATCTGCCACCCTTTTCCCTATGGTCCCGAAGCCGTTCACCCCTACCCTTATCATATCAAACAGCCTATTTTACAGTATAAAATACCCTAACTTTAAAAGCCTTTGCCCAGATTTGGCCTCATTCCGGCTATGCTTTTGGAAAGTGGAAAGCTGTCTGGATTCTAAGTGTCGCCCATGCTGTAGAGTTCGTTGGTAGATGCTCCGGGCTCGCCGAGGTGTTTGTCGGCTTCTATGATTTTTGGATTGGATACAATAGTTATCTCGTGTATTATCTGTGTTTCTGGAAATATGTTTGTCGGAACCAGAGTAAGAAACATGCCGCCGGCTCCTTTGCTCGTGGCGGATTTGAAACCCCTTTTCAGCGCCATGTCACCGGCAAGGCCGGCATATTCTGTCCGCACATACACTGTGAAGGATTTTTCTCTTGAACCGAAAATTTTTTCGATTTTGCCTGTATGATTCAAAGCAGTCTCTGCAGGCTTGCCTGTAAGGGCTCCGATATTGCGCATGGCCCTCAGCATTGCAAGAATAGCCTTGGGGTCATCGTGTGAATAGCGGAGAAGATTTTCGTGGGTTCTTTCTATTGGTTCATGGGGACCCTTGTATATTGCGCTCCCTTCCTCTCTGAGCGCATGGTTGTACTCCATGCTGGCCCTCATGCCCCTGATTTCAGCCCCATAGACAGGGTTTCCCTCAAGCTCTCTCAAGAGAGCAGAAAATTTTTGATAATCTGCATCGCTCCTGAAAATCATTTCCGCAAGCTTGCTTGGGTCAACTTGCCTGACCTGCTCCAGATAGCCGAGTATGTGTATGAGGGCATGGGCGTCATAAGGGGCATGGCTGCGGCCTTTCGCAAGGTTCATGGCCGCAAGCATCTCAGGTGTGGGCGTTATTATTTCTTCGCCAAGAATTTTTGTGACATCGATGTCGCTCCAGAATTCAGGGTATTTCCTTCCGTCAATCATGACTATAGCGCTTTTTTCAGGCGTGATCACTTCAAGAGGAAGCCTGTAGCTCTCGTTATGCCAGCTGCCCAGTTCGCCTCTTGTGACAGTGCTGCCGTCTTCTGCAGTTCTCTCTATTCCATAGGTTTTCCATTTGCCGAGAACTTCTGAAGGATCGCGCTCAGTAACGACTCTCGCCTGCCTCACATAGCCAAGGGCCAGATCTTTCCTGTCCTTTGACTGTGAAAACATTACTATGCCTATCGCAGGGTTATCGATAAGTATAGGCCCTATTTCTCCATTGTACAAATCCATATAAAAGGCATAATTCCTTCCGAGATGGATGCTGTTCCTTGCTTCTCTGAGCTTATTGAAATCGGGATCGCTTTCCTTCCCCTTCATTACATCTCTGTACGGCATCGTATCACCAAATCGCTATTCTTGGCCAATGTGTTTTAAAAACGCATCCTAAAAGCGGTTTTGTCATAGGTTCTTCGCGGTAATAGCTCTAATGCCACCTGGGAGTGAAGGGCAGGACAGTTTTCGTCATCTGCCTTATCTCATGCTCTGGCCTGTCAGGGTATTTGATGTGCATCAGCTCATGCGTCTTCACTTCCTCGAAATCCTTTCCGTAAAGGTCCTGGGCTATCTCGACAAGGCCGTGGAAGGGGAATGCCCTCCCCAAAACACCATAGCCCAGATGCGATCTCGACACCCTCCTGATGACAACACCAATGTAGGGCATCTGTAGCAGCGGCACATAATAGTTATAAT
>CAYJTA010000084.1:0-2267 GCA_964372825.1 uncultured archaeon
GGCTCAGTCTGGCTATATGTGAAGCGGCTTTCAACATAGTGGGGCATATATTTAACTTTGTAGCCAAGAAAGTTTAATAATAGTCTCTTCTTCCGAAGAAAGGCCGATCCGGCGAAGGAAGGAAGTGCCGATATTGTAGAGCATTCTTCTAGGGCAGCAAGTCATGAAGAAAAAATTTGTGCGCAAAGCCAGATGCTGAGGATATTCAGCCCCTAATCCATGCCTCCCTTATCTCCGTCCTTACTTTGAATGAGATGAAAAAACGCTGCATGTCATGGGATTTTTCTATGGGGCAAAGGATGGCACCCCTTCCCAATCTTATGCCGCCTAAATCCTTCATGAAACCTGTTGTGCTGTATTTCTTCCCTTTCCTCTTCTGCGAATATCCGAACAGCTTCCTGTGGAACATGACTTTTTTCCTGTTGTCAAGCTCTGACAAATCAAAGGAAAACAGGGAAAAGTGCCTCAGATCATCCTTTATCCCAACATACTTTCCGTACAGGTTCAGTCCTGAACTGATTATCTCGCTCTTTATTTCCTTCCATCTGTAGGTCTCAAGGCAGCCGACGATGTATTTTATTGGCACCTCTATTCCAAGAAGGGACCATTTTTTCTCGGCGACAGAATAGAACCTCTTTTCAGCTTCCTTCATGATTTTTTCAACACGGTCTATGGCATCTTCTGAAGTGACGTCTATGAACAGGTCAATATCGCTTTCCTTATCATATTCTCCTGTTGCAACCGAGCCGAAGAGTATGGCATTTCTGATGTATCTCCTGGACTCATGGCTGTCAAAAACCATTTCCAGAAAATCGTATATGTAAGGCAGAAGATTTTTCATATTGCCTCAGTTATTATTTCCTCCGCAAGCGCCTTTATTTGGTAAACATTCCTTATGCAGTCTTCCACAACCTGCCTGTCCCTCTCTCTCCCATAGCAAAGCAGTATTCTGAAATTCTCCTGCCTCACCAGCAGGTCTAGCAGGGTGTTTTTGTGCGGGAAATCGAAGCCGAATCGTTTGCCTGCTATCCTTTGCGAGGCAAAGAATCTGTGATTCACGTTAAAGCCGGGAGCTATATGATGTTTCCTGTGAAGCATCAGGGCAAACATGTCGCAAGCAGCCTCGGAGCATGCAAAGCCAATAAGCTTCTGCATCTCAACTATGGTATCTGCCTTGACCTTGTCCTCCACGTCCCTCAGCAGCCTCCTGGCACTCTTTATATGCTCCTCTGCAGCCGGCATAGTTAATCTTGGTTTCCAGGGCTTATAAAGGTTACGTAATAAATTACGTAATTTACATAATTTATTTCACTCTAATATGCAATAATTTTCATAAAATATGTAATATATTTCATAATGCTTGCAGCTACTTGTACTTCCTCTTCTTTTCCGCATAGAGGCTCTTGCTCACATAAGTCGATTTCGACACATAGGTGCTGGAGCCTTCCTCGAGATCGCCGGCTTTTGTGCCAGGCTTGTATATGTCCAGCTCGTCCTTCTGCTCCACAAGGACAGCGGCCAGAGCGCCGAATTTTGCCCCCTCCGGCGTGTAGGGAGCCACAGGAGCAGGCGTGCCTGTGCTTGTCAGGAATGTCCAGAGAAGCCCGGCTTCTGTGGTTATGGCATACACCCTGCAGTCCCATGAGCCGAAGTAAAGAGTGTCGTTGAAGACAGTGCAGCTTATCACTGCTCCTGCTGTGGGAAACTTCCATTTCAGCCTCCCGTCAAGGGTGATGGCATACAGGTTGTGGTCAAGGCTGCCTATGTAAAGCGTGCCCTTGTGCAATATCGGAGGGTAGGGGCAGTAGTCCTCTGTCTAGAACTTCCACTTCAGCCTGCCGTCAAGCGTCAGGGCATACAGGTTGTTGTCCATGGAGGCGAAGTACAGGGTATCGTTTATTATCCCGACAGTCTTGAACCTGATGGGGCCATTGGCCGAGAATTTCCACATCAGATTCCCGCTCAGACTCACTGCATAGAGGTTCCTGTCAAGGGACGGGAGAATAATCATTTTGTCGGCCACAGTGAAATCGCCAACTATGGGCCCATTGGTGCTGAAACGCCACAGCTCCTTGCCTTTCAGGGTTAGAGAATAAAGGTTATGGTCACATGATGCGACATATATTACATCTCTGTGGATTACGGGCAGAGCCTCTATGCTGCCTCCTGTCCCTATGTTCAGCACAACAGAGAAGTCAGGATACTGTCTTGCGTGAGTTTTGGCTTCCACAGCGCCCAGCCGAACCATCAATTCATCTGGCTCAGTC
>CAYJTA010000084.1:2277-4800 GCA_964372825.1 uncultured archaeon
GGCTCAGTCTGGCTATATGTGAAGCGGCTTTCAACATAGTGGGGCATATATTTAACTTTGTAGCCAAGAAAGTTTAATAATAGTCTCTTCTTCCGAAGAAAGGCCGATCCGGCGAAGGAAGGAAGTGCCGATATTGTAGAGCATTCTTCTAGGGCAGCAAGTCATGAAGAAAAAATTTGTGCGCAAAGCCAGATGCTGAGGATATTCAGCCCCTAATCCATGCCTCCCTTATCTCCGTCCTTACTTTGAATGAGATGAAAAAACGCTGCATGTCATGGGATTTTTCTATGGGGCAAAGGATGGCACCCCTTCCCAATCTTATGCCGCCTAAATCCTTCATGAAACCTGTTGTGCTGTATTTCTTCCCTTTCCTCTTCTGCGAATATCCGAACAGCTTCCTGTGGAACATGACTTTTTTCCTGTTGTCAAGCTCTGACAAATCAAAGGAAAACAGGGAAAAGTGCCTCAGATCATCCTTTATCCCAACATACTTTCCGTACAGGTTCAGTCCTGAACTGATTATCTCGCTCTTTATTTCCTTCCATCTGTAGGTCTCAAGGCAGCCGACGATGTATTTTATTGGCACCTCTATTCCAAGAAGGGACCATTTTTTCTCGGCGACAGAATAGAACCTCTTTTCAGCTTCCTTCATGATTTTTTCAACACGGTCTATGGCATCTTCTGAAGTGACGTCTATGAACAGGTCAATATCGCTTTCCTTATCATATTCTCCTGTTGCAACCGAGCCGAAGAGTATGGCATTTCTGATGTATCTCCTGGACTCATGGCTGTCAAAAACCATTTCCAGAAAATCGTATATGTAAGGCAGAAGATTTTTCATATTGCCTCAGTTATTATTTCCTCCGCAAGCGCCTTTATTTGGTAAACATTCCTTATGCAGTCTTCCACAACCTGCCTGTCCCTCTCTCTCCCATAGCAAAGCAGTATTCTGAAATTCTCCTGCCTCACCAGCAGGTCTAGCAGGGTGTTTTTGTGCGGGAAATCGAAGCCGAATCGTTTGCCTGCTATCCTTTGCGAGGCAAAGAATCTGTGATTCACGTTAAAGCCGGGAGCTATATGATGTTTCCTGTGAAGCATCAGGGCAAACATGTCGCAAGCAGCCTCGGAGCATGCAAAGCCAATAAGCTTCTGCATCTCAACTATGGTATCTGCCTTGACCTTGTCCTCCACGTCCCTCAGCAGCCTCCTGGCACTCTTTATATGCTCCTCTGCAGCCGGCATAGTTAATCTTGGTTTCCAGGGCTTATAAAGGTTACGTAATAAATTACGTAATTTACATAATTTATTTCACTCTAATATGCAATAATTTTCATAAAATATGTAATATATTTCATAATGCTTGCAGCTACTTGTACTTCCTCTTCTTTTCCGCATAGAGGCTCTTGCTCACATAAGTCGATTTCGACACATAGGTGCTGGAGCCTTCCTCGAGATCGCCGGCTTTTGTGCCAGGCTTGTATATGTCCAGCTCGTCCTTCTGCTCCACAAGGACAGCGGCCAGAGCGCCGAATTTTGCCCCCTCCGGCGTGTAGGGAGCCACAGGAGCAGGCGTGCCTGTGCTTGTCAGGAATGTCCAGAGAAGCCCGGCTTCTGTGGTTATGGCATACACCCTGCAGTCCCATGAGCCGAAGTAAAGAGTGTCGTTGAAGACAGTGCAGCTTATCACTGCTCCTGCTGTGGGAAACTTCCATTTCAGCCTCCCGTCAAGGGTGATGGCATACAGGTTGTGGTCAAGGCTGCCTATGTAAAGCGTGCCCTTGTGCAATATCGGAGGGTAGGGGCAGTAGTCCTCTGTCTAGAACTTCCACTTCAGCCTGCCGTCAAGCGTCAGGGCATACAGGTTGTTGTCCATGGAGGCGAAGTACAGGGTATCGTTTATTATCCCGACAGTCTTGAACCTGATGGGGCCATTGGCCGAGAATTTCCACTTGAGCCTGCCTTCAAGGTCTATCGCATACACGTTGCCGTCAGAAGCGGCGAAATAAACCATGCCTTTGTGGGCTTTCGGGGAACCGATATGGCCTGAGGCTGAAAAGCTGAAGACCTTGTCGCCTTTCATGTCAACAGCATACAGGTTCCTGTCAAAGGAGCCTATGAAAACCATGCCTTCATAGACACAGGGATCGCTTGCTATGGGGCCATTCGTGCTGAACGTCCACATGAGCCTCCCACTCTGGTCAAGGCAGTACAGCCTGTGGTCCTCCGAGCCTGCCAGTATGCATTTTCCATGGAGAAGCGTCTTGCCGGCAATTTTCCCGTTTGTTTCGAATTTCCAGATAAGACTGCCTTTGTGGTCAACAGCGTATATGTTCCTGTCGCAGGAGGAAAAGGCTATCATCTCATCGGAAACTGAAAACTCGCTTATAATAGGCCCGTTGGTGCTGAACCTCCACTTTTCCTTGCCGTCCATTGTGAGCGCATAGAAGTTGTGGTCATAAGAGGCCACATATATCGTTCCATTGTGGATTACAGGAGGGGCGTCTATGCTGCCTCCTGTGCCTA
>CAYJTA010000085.1:0-4787 GCA_964372825.1 uncultured archaeon
GTATTCTGGCTTTCATGTCATTTCCTCCTGAACTTTTGCTTCCACATATATAGCGTAGCATAAAAGGAGAACGATATTCACAACAAAGAGTTTTTGTGGTTCTGGCAGCATGCTTGTGAGTATTGAGTATATGAGGTAACCTATAGCGCCTAATCCGGCCAAAGCCGTGAAGTACGGATGCCATCAACCCTGTTTCCATATCATTATCTTTCCTATTAATATTGGTCACCGATAGAGATAAAGACAGACTTACGATAACATTGCATGATCAATTGAGATTCAGAATTCATGATTTTTAATTCAATGCCTATGAAGCATCATTCTGCGGTACAAGCGATATGCGAGAACAGCGCACTATTTTTAAGGCCTCAAATTCTGAAATGAGTGTGGAAATCAAAGTTGGCTCGAAAAACAGGGTGAAAATCGATGCAGTGAGGGAAGCCATAAAACAATTTTCTCTGTTTTCAAAGGCGCATGTAACCGGCGTTCAGTCCTCTTCCGGAGTTTCGAGGCAGCCCAAATCTCTGGAAGAAACAATCCGAGGAGCAATGAACCGTGCAAGGAATACCTTCATGGATTGCGATTACAGTGTCGGAATAGAAGACGGAATAATGCCTGAGCCCCTCACTTCAGAATGGATAAATGTGTCAGCATGCGTGATATATGACGGCTCAAAGTTCCATATCGGCCTTGCTCCATCCTTTGCCTATCCCCGAAGGGTTGCGGAAGCTGTGCTGTCAGAAGGCAGTGAAATCGGCGATCATATCCACCATCTCAGGAAAAGGGAACACAAAAGCAGTGAAGAAGAGGGGGCCATAGGCCTGCTTTCCAAAGGCCTTATCAGCAGGAAAGACTACCTGAAATTGGGCGTGTTGATGGCCCTGATACACCTTGAAAATTCCAGACTGGACAAATGAGTTGCGGTATATATATGGGTTCAGGCAATACCTAATTATATGCCAAGCGGAAGAAAAAGGAAGAAATCCAAGATCAAGAAGCACAAGCTGAAGAAGAGAAGGAAAAAGATGCGGCACAAGAAGAGGAACAGGTAATCTAGCTTTGTGCATATATGAAGGTGCCAAGCATGGCCGAAAAATACGCTACCCAAAAGGATATTGACAGGATTGAAAGAAGGCTTGAAGGCTTTTGCATCCTGATTCTCGGGCTTCTCTTATTATACCAGTTTCTCCCCAACAAGGCATCCGACTTCTGGCTGTGGATCGGCGCTCTATCTATGATTGCCGGTTTTGTGACTCTCATTAAATACAGGCCTGCAACCAACTGGTATACGGACATGGCCGGTCTCAACTCATCCCAGCAGATCTTGATAGTCGCTGTTGCTGCCTTGGTGGCCATATTGATGAGCTTCATTCTTCCGCCAGATTACTCTTCCGCATGGGTAGGCATTTACATTGCCGTCCTCTGGCTTGCAAGCTCCTATGCCAAGAAGCACAGCAGCCGCAAGGGCAAGAAATGAATTTTCCGCTTTAGGCATGAAATTCCTTCTTTTTAAGCAGCTTTTCTTTATTTATGATATGGCAATCTACACGAGGAAAGGCGACTCCGGCGAAACAAGCATCCCTTCGGCAGGCAGGATAAGCAAGAGCGACATAAGGATCGAGTGCCTTGGCGAAATCGACGAGCTGAACAGCTGCATAGGCCTCGCAAGGTCCTTTTCCCCCGAAGAGATTTCAAAGCTGCTTGTTCCTGTCCAGCATGCCCTGGCAAAGCTCCAGGCCCAGATAGCCATGCCCCAGGGCGGCCAAATCAGAATCGGCTCTGATGATGTTGTTTTGCTTGAAAAGGACATTGACCACATGGAGCAGATGCTCCCGGAATTAAAGAGGTTCATCCTTCCTTCAGGCTCCAGATCCGCAGGCGCCCTCCATCTGGCAAGGACTGTGTGCAGGCGTGCTGAAAGGGAGATGGTCAGGCTGAAAGAGAAGGAGGGGATGGATGAGGAAGCTTTGAAATACATCAACAGGTTGTCAAGCTTCCTTTTCGAGCTGGCGAGATGCGCAAACAAGGTTGAAGGGGTGGGGGATGAGGAGCCTGATTATTACAAGAAGACTTGAAAGAGTTATAAAAAATCATTCAAATGCTGGCATGCATTTTTTAGTCCTTCCATGCTATATACGAGATGGACTTCCGGAAAATGGATGAACAGAAGCAGAAGGTTTTTGTCTCAGGCCTGCATGCCCTTGCAGCAATTCCTGTGGGATGGTTCTCCCTTGCCTTCAGTCAGGCCTATGGCCAACAGATAACGCTTCTCCTTGGCCTCGTCATACTCGCCTTTCTCTTCTACCTGACAGAGACGATGCTGAAAAAAGGCTACAAGTGGTGGCTCGCAAACGGCCTCTTCATGTACCTGTTCGTCTGGGCTGTCAGCTGGATATATTTCGCGAATGTCTGAGACATGTCTCTGCAGGCTGTCGGTTTCTGGATTGCAAATCTCCCGCATACAAAAAGATGCAAAAACATGGCTGAATCCTCAAGGTTTTAGCTTAGAAACTTGTCGCTTCAATAATAGCATTTTCTTTCTGATTGATTCCTCCTTGTCTGTGATCCAGAGAAATGCCAATCCAGCTAATACAGAGCTTCCAAAAAAAATGTTTTCCAGAGGTTGTAACAGATGCTGGTAATCCATATCTAATCTGTTCTTCCATATCTCCCATTTTTCCATAACTCATCTTTATTTATTGATTAGATAATAAGCAACCGCCAGAAAAACCAAGCCTGCAACAAACGGAGCGACTATTATCGTGTCAAGTGCCTTTGTTTGGAAAAAAGATGTATATGAACTCCACATCAAAAAAATGCCGAAAATGCCAACCAGAACTCCAAGAAAACCCTCGAAATCTTTTTTGCCATAGTCCTTTAAAATATTGCTTCCCTTCGTAATAAACCATGAACTGGAATATGCGGAAGGCTTAACAGCTGACCGATTACTAAACGCTTAAATCTTTGCCTTTGATTCTATTCTTATGAGAATGATGATACCTGAGGAGAGGGTGGCAGCATTAATAGGAAAGGACGGGCATACGAAAATATCCCTCGAGAAGCTGGCCCATGTAGCCATAAAAATAGAGGCCAATGAGGTCAGCATAGAGGGCGACCCTATAGGCGCAATAAAGGCGGCAGAGATTGTCAGGGCCATTTCAAGGGGCTTCGTTGCTGAAGATGCCTTCCAGCTTCTTGATGAC
The DNA here is from genome assembly GCA_964372825.1 of uncultured archaeon. GTDB lineage: Archaea > Aenigmatarchaeota > Aenigmatarchaeia > QMZP01 > QMZP01 > JACPNN01. The sequence goes on from CAYJTA010000085.1 coordinate 3,204, forward strand.
AGCTACAGGCTTGATATTATCAGCCTTGAGGGCGAGACAGAGAGGACAACCAAAAGGCTCCTAGGACGGGTTATTGGAGAAAAGGGAAGGTCCAAGAAGAAATTAGAGAGGTATTTTGATTCCAGAATATGCATATACGGGAAGACAATCGGCATCATAGGCAAGCACGAGGACGTGAGCATAGCAAGAAGCGCATTAGAGATGCTGCTCACAGGAAGGAGCCATGCTTTTGTCTACAAAGCCATAGAGAAGAGGCTTGCGAGGAGGGACCGGCTTGTGGAGCAGTAAAGAGCTGAAGGCCGTCAGTCGCCAACTACTTGCAGAATGATCTCCCTCTTCCTTGCCGGCACATCGAAATCCAGCAAAACGATCTGCTGCCATGTTCCAAGCATGAGTCTCCTGTCCCTGAAGGGAACTGTGAGGCTCGGCCCAATCAAGCTTGCTCTCACATGGCTGTGGCCGTTCCTGTCGCCCCATGTTTTGTGATGTTCGTATTCAGCATCTGAAGGCGCTATCCTTTCCATTGTTCTTTCAAAATCTTTCAGGAGATTAGGTTCATATTCTATAGTGGAAACACTTCCGGTTGAGCCCGGGACAAAAACAGTGACAGTCCCTGAATTTATCTTCCCATTTTCCAGCCTTTCTTCTATCAGATGAGTAATATCATGGATATCAAGATCAGGTTTGGTTGATACTGTTATCGTGTGGGTTTCGACTGGCATCATTTGTTTTGTAATTCAAACTAAAATTGATGATGGTGCAGTGGTATGGAGATGGTCTCATCCTCTGTCAGCGGCCAGAATTTCATCCACTCTTCCTGTCTATCATGGCCTTCTGCTGCTCGCTCCACTCCCTGTCGGAATGGGACTTGATGTACTCGACCCATGAATCGATGAACTTCAGCCTCTCCTCAAAGTTCCTTTTCTTGTCCTCTTCCAGCTCCTTCAGGTCGATCTTCATAAAAGATACTTCTCATACAGGCTTAAAACCTTCAAAGTTTTCGCAAAATGCTCCAGATTGCCTATGTCGAGACGATCTTGGAACAGCTTGTAAAGGAATCTAGCATCCTCTATGTCCTTTTCGCTTGAAAGGAAAAGCTTGAATGCGATACCGAGCTCCAGCGGCCCTATGAACAGTTTGCCCGACTTCATTAGAACTGTGATCCTGTTTTGCAGGCTGTAAAAATCAGTATCCCTTTTTGGCAGCTTTATTTCGAAGTTCGGCAGCCACTGATTCTTCCTTGCTACCCTGATCGCCAAACCATCCTTCATCATGGAATGCGCATCCTCGGGATTGTCATGGTTCAGTATCCAATAGCCGTTTTGATGGATTTCCTTGTAAAACTCCTCAAAATCCTGGAAGCCTTCGACAAAAACATCAATGTCCTCGCTCGCCCTGTTCCTTCCGAAAAGAATGGCCACATAGCCGCTGACTATGACGTATCGGGTATACTTTTCAAGAATCCTTGTGAAATCAACAGCGAACCTGTCCAGTTCATTCTCTACTTTATCCAGCCTTATGGTTTTGCTGTCAATGAATTCCATATTGACTGGATGGTTTTGGGGTTAAAATATTGATATACAT
>CAYJTA010000086.1:0-4752 GCA_964372825.1 uncultured archaeon
GGAGGAAGGGATCTGGATTTGGATAGACATGCTCCATGCCGCTGCCCGAGATTATGTGGCCGAAAAAATGCCCTATGCCATAGCTTTCCATATACCCCTCAACGTATTCCAATTCCCTCGGGCTGAAAATCACAAGCTGCTTGCCTTCCTTTGAAAATTTCTCAAGAGCTTTCCTTGCATCCTCATTCGGAGGCGTTGCCTTTATCAGCTCTCCCATGTAGTGCTTTGCAGCATCCATGACAGCGGCCTCATCACCTACTGCATAGAACCTTTTCAACACAGCTCTCCACAGCTCGCTGAACATGTGTATTTTTGGCGAATCGGCAGGGTTCCTCTCCTCCAAAAGCTTCATGGAGTCCAGCATTTCCCTGTACAATCTTGAAAAAGTCGTCTCTATATCAAGGTTCTTCAGGTATTCGACTTGGTTCTTGGCAACAGCATAAAGGCTCTCTTCAGTCAGGGAGGAAATCGGCCCTTCTAGGTCAAAAATCACTGCCTTGATTGGCATATAGATTGTATCGGGGATAGAAATAAAAACTGAATCCAGAGCCATTCAAGGAAAATAAAATAAACTGTATCCTTTTAGGTTTCTGAAATGAAATTCTCGCAAGGCCGCAATATATCGGTTTATAAAGGAGCTATATTGTTATCTGCCAGGAACTACATTCAGTATTTTAGCTTCAATAGATACTGATTTTCATGAATTAGCTTTTTCAAAAAAACTAAAAGCTTACAATAAACTTAATGTGGTGCACCGGATTTAGCACCTTCCTCAGGAGCAACTTCTGCTCCCATCAGGAACCACATTGCAAGGGCTATTATTATCAGGACAAAGATTATTGCCCATGTATCCTGCCCCAGCAGGACATCTGTGGGTATGTTGAGGAATGCAGCCCCTCCAGCTCCAAGGAAAAGGAGGAAGCCTATGAATACTAGAAGGAGAAGAGCTACCCATATATGGGTCTTGCTTTCATCCTTGCCTGGCCATTTGAAAATATCTGTAACATTGATGCCAACCATAGCAAGAATCATAATGATTACCAGCAGGCCTGTCAGCACAATAACCCCTCCACCGAATATCTGCGTAAAGAACATGGCTATTTGAATGCCAACCTGCCCTGAGTAATTCATGACGAAGAACGACACTACAATAGCCACAAGGCCAGATGCTGACTTGTCCAGTATCTTGTGGAGGGAAAATCTCAGTAATCCATACACAATGGCCATCGTCAGCAGGAACGGCAGCAGGAACTGGAAGAAGCCGAGCTGGTTCAGGTTTCCAAGCAGCGACTCGAAGGGACTGGCCATATGTTATTTTATTGCTGCGGATGCTTATAAATCATGTTGATTCTGTAATGTCTTTCTTATGCTTAATCTTATCGCATTCCGGCAAAAAACAGTTATCATGTGTCATTTCTTCCTGAAATGAGCTGAATAGCTGGGCCTCACCTTTTCATCGCCTTTGCCCTTCCTCAGCAAGCCCCTGCTCCTCTTGCCTGCTGATGTGAGGCCCCTGAAGGCCCTTCTTTTGTGCTGATTTTCCAGTATCCATCTGATGCCCTTGTCAGCCTTTATTGACGGATGGTGTTTGTCTACCATAATGACCTCAAACCATTTGCTGACACCATCTTCCGCCAAAAAATAGCTTCCCAAAACCTCAAGATTCTGGTAATGCCTTGCAGCCTTCTCCTCGGCAACAACATGGCTGCCCTTGCCTAGGCTGAAGAACCTCCCCGCCTTCGAAGGCTTCCTTCCTCCATGGACTTTCGGCCTTTTCCTTTTCCCTTTTCCTACCTTCACACTTAGGACAATAAAGCCCTGCTTTGCTTTGTATCCAAGCCTATGCGCCCTGTCTGTTCTGGACGGTCTTTGCACCCTCTCAACTGTATCCTGTTTCCTTAATGCCGGCAGCAATGCCTTTCCAAACTCTCCGGCCTCTCTCCAGGACTTCTTCAGGTATTTGGCAAGCATAACCTACATTGGCCGGCATGTATTTAAATATCTCCCCGTACATCATATTCGAACTGATGGCGTTACATGCACAACACATTGCCCAAAAGATATTTAAATTTCGCCATTCTATTAATAGAATCCAAACAATGGTGGAAAAATGAATGCCGGCGTGAAAATCATCATTGGCCTGCTGCTGATAGCGATAGGTTTCGGCCTTTTCGTCGAGAGCTATCTGGTAAGCGCCTATAAAACAAACCTTTTTGGAATTGACATACCATTATTCAGCTACCACGGATGGCTGAACAACTTCATAGTGGTTGTTACAGGGTTCATCCCGCCTTTCCTGATACTTATAGGCCTTTTCATCTTCTGGCTCGAGCTTGATGAGATGAAGATGCAGAAGGAGCTTGAGAAGGAAGCGGAGAGGGAAAAGAAGGGCAGGAAGAAGAAAAAGGAAGAGGGAACAGAGGAATCCTGAAAGATTCTGACAGCTTTTTAAGCCCTGCAGTTTGATATTTAATTGATGCTCCCAGCCAGCCTGCTGCCTGTGCTCTTACAGCTCACAGGCCTTCCGAAATCAATCTTTGACATAGCCACATCCACCAATCCAGGCGACGTGCTGTCCTTCGGCATCGGCCTAATCCTCAGCACAATAGTAGGCGGGCTGCTTCTCGCCATCATACTCTATGTTGCCGGCAGGGAATGGCACGAGGGCATCCAGCCCGCATATGCATTTTTTGTCGTTCTGATAATCAATATAGCGGCAAGATTGGGAATCATAGAGAGGCTATTCTCGCCTTTCGGTCCTGTGGGCATGAATATAGGCCTGCTTCTCCTGTGGATTGTCCTTGCAAAGCTGTTTTTCAGGCAGATGGAGATCAAGCACGCCGCAATAGTGGGGATTGTCGGCTACATAGCTCTCATATACATAGCCCCCTTAATCCAGAGTTTCATCAAGCTCTAACATCTCTTCTGTCGGAAAAATATCAGTAATAAGGCTTCCTGAAGAATGATTAGTCCTATGCTATCGCTTTTTGTGGAAAATGAATGAAATGTTAAGCACGCCTTCTTATACTGGAATATGAGAAAATTGCTATAGGAAATTATAGGAAACCGTAATTAAGATTCTCCTGCATTTTTAACAAAATAGATGCCATGAGAGCATCTTATCTCTGTCAGGCAGTGCTATCAGGCAGATGAGCGGCTTTAATCCTTTTTCCTGAGAAACTGCCTTATCTCTGTCCTCATCTCATGCCCTGATGGCACATTCTTTTCCACAAAGCTTCCAGGGAAAATAATACAGTTACTTCCCACAAATTTTCCAGGCATAGTTTTGCAGCTGATGCCAAACTGCGTGTTTTCCCCTACAACTACCCCCAACCTTTTGAGTCCGGTGGGTATTTTTTCTCCCTTTACAGTACACATTACCTCTTTCCTGTCCACCCTTTTGTTGGCCGTTATCATGCCAGCTCCGATGCTGCAATTCTCATCGAATATTGAGTCGCCGAAAAAACCTGAATGGGTGCTGCAGCCTGACTGGAATATGCTCCTTGCAATCTCAGCATTGGCCCCTATTATGCAACCGTCCTCTATATCCGCTCCTCCCCTGATCACAGCATTGTTGCCGATTATGCAATTTTTTCCTATATAAGCCGGCCCCTTTATTACAGCATTCTCATGCACAACAGTGCCTTTCCCGACAGACACTCTTCCTTCAATCATCACGTTTTTGGCAATTTCCGCTTCAGGGGAGATCACGCCGCCTTTCAGCAAGCCAGAAAGGCCGAAAAGATGCCATGGATACTTCAATGTGACGCTTCCCCCTCTCTCAACAGCTTGCACATCAATTTTTTTCATGTATTCTGCAAGAGCATCCTCAAAATCGTATTCATGCCTCTTCAGCCTGTCACATATGTCGAAAAATTCTCTGGAAAGGATATAGAAACCGACAGCCTTATAGCCCATTTTTTTCGATCTTGGCTTCTCCTCAATGCCTTTCGCATAGCCGTTTCTGACAGCTACCCTCCCATAATCCGCAACATCCCCCTTCATTACAGCTATGGCAGAATCAGTTTTGGCCTTCCCCATACATGAAAAAATACTTCCGGCATCGATATGGTAGGCATGAGTCACAAGAAATCGGCCTGATATGTGCTTCCTTGCGCAATCAACAGCGTTGCCCATCCCTTCCGGCCTCTTTTGTACAACAAATTTCAGTTTTTTCCCATGAAGTATTTCTCTCATCTGCCTGCCAATGGAGGGAGAATGGACGATAATTATATCCTTTTCACTCATTCCAGCCATGACCAAGGATTCCACTGTCATCTCCAGCAGTGTTCTGCCAGCAAGCCTGACAAGGCTCTTGTGGCTGCCCTCAACAAGAGGCCAGAACCTGCTGCTCCTTCCACCGGCCAAGATAACAGCTTTCACTTTTTCACTCCCATTATATCCAGAATTTCTGACAATCTTTTTATTTTGTATTTAGGCACTTCTGTTTCGTCCCTGGGTTCCAGGTTTGAATAGAATCCATGAACAAACAGCACGCTTTGCAAACCCAGCATATTGGCATATTTTATTTCAGAGTCGATCCTGTTGCCGACTACAAAGATGTCGTTTTTCTCCAGCCCGTATTTCTGGACAGCCTTCTCAAAGCAGGCCTTCTTATCCTCTTCCTTGTCACAGATCACGATCAGATCAAATTCGTCTCTTATGCCAAGGACATCTATTTTTCTTTCCTGCCATTCCCTATTGCCTCTGGTAGCAAGAATCTACAGAAAACCCTACTCTAACTACACTTTT
>CAYJTA010000087.1:0-4712 GCA_964372825.1 uncultured archaeon
AGTGACGCCTATAATAGGCTTTGGGGATATAAATTTTGTATTGGGCCTAATAATCAATAATAGCCGCGTCGTCGGGCGGCCGAGGATAGAGGACTCGGGAGCTTGGGACCCAGGAAACCCTTTTTACAGGGAGGCTTCCGCCTTCCGCAAAAAGCGTTTATGGAAAAACTTGAAGAGGGTTTGGGAATTCGAATCCTGGTGGGGCTATCTTTTTTTTATCGTGAGAAAGTTTAGATATATTGCCATTTCAGAAATAATCGTTTCAGGCAATCTGCGGCTTCTCCTCGAAAAGCCTGCTGAAGCTCCTGGCTGGCCTTGCCTTCCAGCTGCCCATGTGATATGCATAACTGACTAAAAGGGGCAGAAGTGTTGTCGCCTCCCCGAAGACCATCTGCTCGTGGACTATACTCACTTTTCCCCATGAGCTGGCCTCCTTGAGCGTTGAGGAAGAGCATGCTCCGTCACGCACATCAGCGACCGTAAGCTGCACAGCGTATTTGTGGACAGGGGAATTGTGGCCAAGCACTTCAGCGCAGACAACCGTGTCCTGGGCAAAGTTCTTTGGCACTCCCCCGCCAACCATCAGAAGGCCTGTATCCCCTGATGCTATCTTGATGCCTGTAAGCTCCCTGAAATCCTTGACTGAGTCTATTGAAACGTGGTTGTCCGGGTTCTGCGCCTGATGCATGACCATGCCGAAGCCTGCAGAGGAGTCGGAAAAGGCCGGACAGAATATGGGCACATGGTGCTCGTATGCGGCTTGCACAAGCGATCCCTTCTTCTTGGCATGTTCCGCCAGATAGCTGCCCATGGCTGCAATAAATTCCCTGGAGGAATACGGCCTCGGATCTAGGCTGTCAGCGATCTTGCGGATTGCCATGTCGCACATCTGCAGCTGCTCTTCATCTATGTATGTGTCGTAAATCCTGTCTATGTACAGTTTTCTCAAGAGGCCGTCGTCTGCATCAGGCGTGCCCTGATAGTGCCTGAAACCCAGGGCCTCAAAGAAATCCATGTCGACTATGGAAGCGCCTGTGGCCACAATTACATCTATCATGTTGTGCTTCACCAGATCGGTGTAGATGTGCATGCATCCCGCAGCGCTCGTGCTGCCGGCAAGGGTTAGCCATATGGAGCAGTTCCTGTCAGCCAGCATCATGTCATAGATTTTAGAAGCTCTGGCCAGGTTCCTTGCCTGGAACCCCATCTTCGAGAAGGAATTGATAAGGCTGACGGAATTGAAGCTCTTGATGTCTATATGCTCTACCGCATCCTTCAGGAAATCGCTTTTTGAGGCCTTTGTTTCAGCCATCTACATTATTGCGAAATTTATTTAAAAAAGCATCTGCCCGGATTTCTGGAACTGTGCCTCTATATATTCATTTGGAGGTATTGTTTCAGTTGTTTGGAATGATGCCTCTGCATATTTATTGTCTGAGAATATCGATTTGCAGAATAAAGGCTGATGCAAAAAAAACTGTGCCTTTTAAAAGAATAACAGCCAAAAATAGCCTATGTCGGCAGCGCAGGATCTCAGAGGGCGTCTGGGTGACGGGAACATCTTCGGCACGTTCCTTGACAATGACTCAAACCCTTCCCTCGAGAATGCTGATGCCGCCATACTCGGCGTTGCCTTTGATGCCACAGCATCGTATGCGAAGGGGGCCAGGCTTGGCCCGTATGCGATAATGACGGCAAGCCACCAGATTGAATACCCTCCTCCTGGCTCGACTGAGAGGCTTTCCGACAGGGTGAAGATGCATTTCGCAGGCATACTCGAATCCTCGTATGTAGAAGGGAATAATGATGCGGATGCTGCTTCAAAGGCCATGGCTTCTGATGTGAAGCGGGTTTCGAAGGAAATTCTGAAAAAAGGCAAATTGCTTGCTGTCTTTGGCGGGGAACATTCTGTCCCGAATGGCATTTTCATGGCCCTTGCTGAAATACACAAGCCATCTGATGTCACGGTGCTACAGATAGATGCGCACCTTGATTTGAGGAAAGCGTTTGAAGGTATGGAATTCAGCCATGGCAGCGTCATGAGGAATTGCGCAGAGCTGGGATTCAGGACTGTCCATGTGGGGATAAGGGACCAGATAAGCGGAAAGCCTGACACTGGCGGGGAGGCAGAATATATTCTGGAGAAAGGCCTTGCTGACAGGATATTTTTTTGTGCCACGCAGCCAAAGGAGTTTTATTCTGAAAGGATGAAAAATGCGGGAGGGGACTGGATTCTGAAAGATAATCTGATATTCAATGGCATTCTGGAAGAAAAAATTATCAACAAAATCGAAAGGCTTGTTAATGAAACAAAATACCTGTGGCTCACAATAGATGTCGATGGCTTCGATCCCTCAGTCTTTCCGGGAACAGGCACGCCTCTGCCACATGGCCTGCAGCTGGGAGGAGTGGAGAGGCTTATCTACCGGATTCTCAAGGGAAAAAAGCCGAAGCTTCTGGGATTTGATATTGCGGAAGTCATGCCGCAGATGCGCTCCAAAGTTAAGAATTATTCGGTAGATGAGGCTGTCAGCACGATCACAGAGATGAATGCGGCCCTGCTGGCCTATAAGATATTTTTCTGGAATTTTCTGGAGAGGTTTTGATTTTGAAGGTTGCATGCGCTTTATTTTTGGTATCTGAAACCATGTTCAGGAACAGTCTGGCCGCCTTCCTTTGTCTGCACGCCGAAGACTATGTATTCTATCGTCTCCTTGCCTGTGTTAATCATGGTATGGATCATATTTGCGGGAACAAGGATACAATCCCCTTCCTTTACTTTTTCCCTTTCCCGTCCTATAATAAATTCACCTTTGCCCTTCAGGATGAAGAAGATCTCCTCCATCGAAGTGTGCCTGTGTGGGGTGAAGACCTTGCCAGCTTCAAGATAGGCCATATTCAGCACCCTGAGCATGCTTTTAGCCTGGCCGGGCTTTATCAGCACTCGTTTCATGCAGGTGCCGTCATGGGCCGGCTCGAGGAGTGTATCTTCTTTGCTTGCTTTTATCATAAGATGAATTAGGGAAATTGTGTTAAAATCTGTAATTTTACCGGCACATTTAAAATACCGCTACTCCAAATCTAATGGGGTCTGAAAGCATGTACGAAGTCCAGAACAAGATCATCAGGAACCTCAGCGTGCTTGAGGAGCACTTCATACCCTCGAGGCTGCTCCACAGGGAAGGCCAGTTAGAGGTAATAAGGGATGATCTCCAGCCGCTGATAAACAAGAGGGGGATGAGGAATATTTTCCTGTATGGCAAGCCAGGCACAGGCAAGACATGCATGTCAAGGTATGCGGTTGAGGAGCTGAAGAAGCACACATCGGTAAGGAGCTGCTATGTCAACTGCTGGCACAATTCCTCGAGGTTCAGGGTGCTGTACAGCATTCTGGAAAAAATGGGGGAAGCTCTGGCCATACACAGGAAAGGCATCCCCACGGATGAGCTGCTTGACATATTGAGGAACAGGCTGAAAGCAAGCTACTGCATTGTGATACTTGACGAATTGGACAAGATCGAAGAGGAAAGCATACTGTATGATCTGACCGAAATGGAAAGGATAGGGCTAATTCTGATAGCCAACAACCCTGAAGTTTTCTTCGATATCGATCCGAGGATAAGGAGCAGACTCATGGCCATGGACAACATAGAATTCCCTTCATACACCACTGTAGAGCTTGTCGACATCCTGAAGGACAGGGCTGAGCTGGGACTGCTCCCGAATGTGATAGAGAGAAGGCATCTCGAGTCAATAGCTGAGATGGCCGCAGGCGATGCGAGGATTGCAATAGACGTGCTGAGAATAGCAGCAGAAGATGCGGAAAACCGGGATATTGAAAAAATAGATGAGAGACTTATTGCAAAGGCCATCCCTAAGATAAGAGAGAAAGATATTGAGAAGGCCAAATCAGCGTTAAATGATCATCAGAAGATTCTTCTTGAAATTGTCAAGTCAAAAGGCAATGCAAAGGCTACGGATATTTATGATGGATATGAGAAGAAGATTACAGAATCAGGGATAAAGGCCGCAAATGAGAGGACTCTCAGGAAATATATGGAAACATTAGTGGGGATGAAGATGATAAGCGCTTCTGGCGAGGGCAGGTGGAGAGAATATACTATCAATGGCTGAAACTATCATAGCTGAAACGAGAAGCTACTTCTTCTTTTTGTGCTTGGCGCATGTGTCGCACATAAAGATCAGTTTATAGTGGGTCGGATGGCTTAAATACATTCGATTTGTAGCGGCATAGCGGCATGCTGCCCTTGGACTAGTTTTATACCGGCCCTGAAACAGAAAGTATTCTGGAGGTGATTGGCATGAAAGTCACAAGAGGGATGGTGGAGACGAAGTGGAAGGCCCTTTTCCCGGGGATGGAGGACATATGCAGGGAGCTGGGCATATATCACATAAAGATGGGGGTGAATTGATTTTTTGCTTTTGCCGCTTTAGCGGTATAGCGGCATAACGGCATGCCACCCTTGGCAAGCCGATTTATAAGGACTCGGCGAAGTCCTTAATGGTGGTGTTATGGCGGAAATGATAAGGGATATGGAAACAGAGGGCCTGATAAGCTTCGGCCTGCAGAAGAGTATAGTGGATGCGAGGAGGCTGTCATGGACTGAGGACATGAGGATCATCAATCCAAGAAAACAGATGGCCTTTGCTGAATTTGTGAAAAGTTAGGATTGAAGTGTGAGGAGGGAGAT
>CAYJTA010000088.1:0-4675 GCA_964372825.1 uncultured archaeon
TGCCCAGAGGCCTGTTATCACCCCGAGGCATGAGAATGCGAAGCAAACAAGGAGGAGAAAGAACAGTGTCCAGAAAACGCTTGCGACAGGCATGCCCGCGAGAGCTGCAGCAGGAACAAGTATCAGAAGACCTGTCAATATGCCCCTGAACATGCCGGCTATCACGTTTGCCATGAGGATTTCAAAATATGACATCGGACTAGTGAGTACGTCCGCTATGTTTCCATGCCAGCGTGCCTGGAAGAGGCTGAAGGCAGGGTTGTTGTAGGCGTTTATAATGGCAGTCATCATCACAAGTCCTGCAAGCATGAATTGGATGTATCCAAAACCATTAACATCCCCGAGCCTCGGTCCAACAGCCACTCCGAATATTATCATGTAAAGGACTGCATTTATCAGGGGCGGCACAATCGTCATCCAGGGGCTTTTCATGTATCTAACAATTTCTCTCTTCAGCAGCGTGTAAAACCCTGTGCTTAACATATCATTTCAAGCCTCCTCCTCTCTGATGAGTTTCATGTAAACATCCTCCAGCCTCCCTTTCCCTGCAGCCATGCCTTTGATTTTCGTATTTTCCTTCAGCTCTTCCGGCGTGCCCATTGCGACTATCTCCCCCTTGTTCATTATGGCCACCCTGTCGCAGAGGGCCTCAGCTTCCTCCAGATAATGAGTTGTGAGGATTATGGTTTTCCCTTCCCTGTTCAGCAGCTTTATGTATTTCCACAGCTTCCGCCTCAATTCGACATCAGCTCCGGCAGTCGGCTCGTCCATGACGATTATTTCAGGCCCATGCATCATGGCTCTGGCCAGCAGAAGCCTCCTTTTCATCCCTCCGGACAGCTCCATGACCTTTGAGCCTCTTTTTTCCCACAGGTCCATCATTTTAAGCAGATCATCGGCCTTCTTCTCAGCCTCCTTTTGCGGGATCCCGAAATAGCCTGCATGGTAGACAAGTATCTCCCTCACATTAAGGAACCAGAAGTCAAGGTTCTCCTCCTGGGGGGCAAGGCCTATTAAACTATGGACTTTTTTATAATCTTTTACACTGTCATATCCTTTAACAGTTATTGTGCCTGAAGTCAGTTGCACAAGGCCAACAAGGGCGCTTATGGTTGTCGTTTTTCCCGCCCCGTTCGGCCCCAGCAGGCCGAAGAATTCACTTTTCTTTATGTCGAGGTTCAGGTCTTTCACTGCAACAAGGTCCCTGTATTGCTTCCTCACATTTTCGAAAGAGATGATGGTTTTTGAAGGCATGGTATAAGTAAGCCAGAGATGCTAATAAAGGTATCAAATTGGAAAGCTATAAGAATCGGCAGCAGATATCTGAAATATTATTTCGATCCATATGAGAAAATCAATCCCAAAGACAGAAGATGAATGGAAGACAAAACTTACCCCTGAGCAGTTCCATGTCCTGAGGAAGAAGGGAACAGAGATGCCTTTCACTGGAAAGCTCCTCCGCAACGTGAAGGCAGGAATGTATGTCTGTGCTGCATGTGGAGCAGAACTGTTTTCTTCTGATGCAAAGTTTGACTCAGGGACGGGATGGCCAAGCTTCTCAGAGCCGGCAAACAGGAAGAACATAGAGCTTAAGACAGACTACAGCCACGGCACGGTCAGGACAGAGGTCGTCTGCAAAAGGTGCAAAGGCCATCTCGGGCATGTGTTTGATGACGGGCCTGGGCCAGCAGGCAAGCGTTTCTGCATAAATTCGTGCGCGCTGGGGTTCGAAAAAAGTGAGCACAAAAAGAAAGAATAGCTGCCTGCATATTGCAAGACGCTATTTAAAGTGAAACAACTAAAGAATCTGCATTTTCAGAAAGATATATAAACAGTCCTGTTATCGTTTTTCCGTTAACGCTTTTTGATTTATTTCATGGAAAAGGGTTATATGGTTGGGCCAGCATTTTCTGCTTTTATGAGCCAAACATTATCCAAAATCATGAGACCTCTTTTATGGCGGTATGCAACTCCAATTTCCAGACCCTCTTTATATGCTTGTTCCAACAATGGCCAGTTGTCCCTATTCTCTGAAAAATAGAAATTGTTCCTGCCGTTAATGCTAACCAAATAATACGGCGGCACTGCGCTATCATGTCTTGATATCTTCACAATGTTTCCCTCCGTAAAGCTTGTCATACCATCTGATAGATGTTAGTTTTAAGAACATTATGTAGTCAAAGGCCTCTTCAGGTCGCTTATGTTCAACATTCATCATCCATCGCCTTTAAATACCCATTCACCCATTTATAGTACACGAAATAGGAAAGTTGCCTGGCATGAGAGAGATCAACAACATTTTGATGCCAGCAAAAATAGCGTCCGACTTTTATGAGTCTGATTCTATGCGCTTTTCGGTTTTCGGCAGATGCAGCCATGACAATTTGGCCATGCCCGAAGTAAACGTTTGATGGGACGGCCCTTGTGCATTTCGCTTTCAACAATAAACAGTAAAGCGCATATGGATGGCTGCGCTGGTAATGTTCAAATATGGATTGCAAAAGGGAAGATATGCATTTCAAGGAAATGAGTATAGAGCAGGATGTTTTGATGTCGCTTGAGACGTCAGGTTACTCAACCCCCACCCTTGTCCAGGAAAAAACCATCCCAATACTGAAGACAGGAAAGGATCTGATATGCCAGTCTGAGACAGGCTCTGGAAAAACACTTGCCTTTGCAATACCGATTATGGAAAAGGTCAGGCAGGGCTCAGGCCTGCAGGCCCTGATCGTTACTCCAACCAGGGAGCTTGCCCTGCAGATGGTGCAGGAATTCAACAAGATATCAAAGAGAAAGGGCATAAGGGTGGCCAGCATATACGGAGGAGTGGCCATTGACCCCCAGATACATGTGCTCCAGCATTCTGAAATTGTGATAGGGACGCCGGGAAGGATACTTGACCATTTGGGCAGGGGGACAATGCATCTTGCCAGGGTGAAGCACCTTGTCCTTGACGAGGCAGACAGGATGCTGGACATGGGTTTCATAGAGGATGTCGAAAAGATAATCCGTGCCACTCCAAAGGAGAGGCAGACAATACTCTGCAGCGCCACCATACCCGACAGGGTTGGCAGGCTTGCGCACAGGTACATGTTCAGTCCTGAATTCGTCAGGACAAGGCAGCATGTGAAGCAGGAATTGCTTCCGCAGTTCTATTACGATGTGACGGAGGACAGGAAGTTCAGCCTGCTCGCCCACCTGATAAAGGAGGAGAAGCCGCACCTTGGCTTGGTCTTCTGCAACAGGAGGACAACTGCAGACATAATCGCAAAGAACCTTTCCATGAACGGAGTCCATGCCTATGCGATACACGGCGGCATGAGCCAGACGAGAAGGGAGAGCCTGATAAGGGAGTTCAAAGGAGGCGGAATACACATTCTGGTGGCAACAGACCTTGCCTCAAGGGGGCTTGACATACCGGGCATATCGCACATATTCAACTACGACATCTCTGAGAAGCCGGACGATTACATACACAGGATAGGGAGGACAGCAAGGGCCGGGAAAAGCGGCAAGGCCATTGCCCTGCTATGCCAGAGGGATTATGATGCCTTCAGGAGGGTCATGTCTGATCCAAAGCTGAATATCCAGAGGCTGGAAGCAGGGCCTTTCCCCATACTCAGATTCCTGCCCCTCAGGGAGAGGATGAGGTTCAGGCACAGCAAGAGGCATTATCAGAGGCAGCCTAGGAGATGGTAGGCCAATATATAACAGCGTTATATCAGCACCAAGAGCACTTTATTATCAAATAATTAGCAGAAACAAAATTAGAATACAGAATATAACAGTGTTATATCACTATCTTGCGGCCTGTTGATTTGAAAATAAAATCATAAGAATAAAATCAAAATATAACAGTGTTATATCACTATCTTGCGGCCTGTTGATTTGAAAATAAAATCATAAGAATAAAATCAAAATATAACAGTGTTATATCAATATCTATCGCCCAATACAATCTTTTAAAAAACACTACCTTTCGCTGCCCTTTGGCCCAAAAAAGGAGCTTAGAGGTTCTATATCAATCTGCGTGAAATTGCTTATCACAAGATGCGCTTCAGACAATTCTCTTTTCGTGTGCGTTGTGGTTATTGCCACAACCTTCATCCCCGCATTCTTCGCCGCCCTGATGCCCGCAACAGAATCCTCGAACACCACGCAGGCTTCCGGCCTGAAACAGAGCTTCTTCGCCGTCTTCAGGTATATCTCCGGATCAGGCTTGCCTCTGGATATCTGCGAGTCATCAACAATTGCCCTGAAATAGCCCCTGATGTTCAGCTTTCCCAGAACAAAGCCGACATTCTCAGGCGGAGCGGATGTCGCAACTGCGCGTGGTATTGCCGCCTTCTTCAGCAATTCCAGAAACCGGACCAGGCCCCTTGCCGGCGCCATATGCCTTGCAATAAGCTTTCTATACAGCGATTCTTTTTCTTTGACATACCTGCTTGCCTCTGCTTTTGTCAGGCGCTTCCTGAAAAGATAATTGAGGATGTCGGCATTTATTTTCCCATACATATGCCTCTTGAAATCATTTTCAGGAATGCTGAGGCCATGTCGTTGGTAAAACAGCCTCCATGCCTTCTCATGAAAGGGGTTGCAGTCAATGATCACACCATCCATGTCAAAAATGACAGAGAATTTGCAGTCTGGCATATTCAGTATTGCAGCCGCTGTC
>CAYJTA010000089.1:0-1637 GCA_964372825.1 uncultured archaeon
CACCCTCGGCAACTCCAAATTGAATGACACCTATGCAGTCTGGATCGACACCACAATGCCAAACCAGCTATCTATTGTGGCTCCAACTCCAGTGGCATATGCGAACCTTAGCCAGTCTTTCATTGAGGTCAACTTTACCTTTACAGAGAATTACACAAGCTACTGTATCTTCGAATTTAATGGCGCCTCGCCAGTAAATGTCACTAACACTTCAGTTTCTTTTGGCAATGTCAGGCTGTGTTTCTACAACAGAACGAGCTTGACAGACGGCAACTATACGGTGAAAGTTTATGTCAATGACACATTCGGCAATATCAATTCAACATCAAACAGAACGATTTATCTTGATACAGCTGGACCTTCCATCACATTCAGCTGCAGCCCGACATCAGTGTATCTCAATGAATTAATAACATGCTCATGCAGTGCCACAGACAGCGGCACAGGCGTTTCGAGCACAAGCTACACAGCGAATCCGGCAACATCCAGCACAGGAACCTCCTCGGCATCGTGCACCTCAACAGATTATGCGGGCAACTCAGTAACATCAACAGTTAGCTATACGGTCTCAGCAAGAAGCACAGGAGGCGCTGGAGGAGGAGGCGGCAGCACAGCCAGCACCTCGCCTTCAGGCACAAAAGCCAGCTACAGCTTCGCTTCCATAGAGCCCTCCAAACCTGTGGAGGTGAAGCTTGAAAGCAGGAACGTCGGCATAGACACTATCATGATAAAAACAGACACAGCTGCTTCAAGCGTCGACCTCGATATAATCAAGCTGGACTCCAAGCCGGCAGCAGCAGGCACCCTGCAGCCAGTAGCCTACAGGTTTATCGAAATAAAGGCCACCAACCTGGCCAAGGCAGCCATAACCCTTGACTTCAGGGTGGAGAAATCATGGCTTACTTCCAATAATATAGAGAAGACCACCCTGAGCCTTTACAGGTACTCGGACAAATGGAACAAGATAGCGACGAAAATAATCAAGGAAGATTCTGCATATGTATACCTTCAGTCATATCTGACAGGCTTTTCCACCTTCTCGATAGCTGGCGATGTCAGGCAGGCTGAATGCTCCTCAGGAGAGAAGAGGTGCGCAGGAAACAACATAGAGCAGTGCAATTCAGATGGCAGATGGATTGTGACAGAAACATGCGCAAATGGCTGCGACACATCTTCAAAGGCCTGCATAATTCCGCCGCAGCCTCCTCAACAGCCAGCAGACGACAGCAAGGCAACGCCTGAACAGCCTCCGCAGCCGGCAGAAAAGGAGCCGGCAGCCTATTCAGACAACCGGATTGCATACACTGTTATGGCCCTCGCTATAGTCCTGCTCGCCATATTGTTCCTTGTAAAATCAAAATCGCATCCAGCAGCCCAGCATCCAATCAAAGATATGAAAAAATCAATATCAGAGAAAAATACAAAAAGCCCGCATAATTAAGCCCTTTCTCTATAGGCAGCAGCATTTCATCTTATCCTTTCCAGATCGCTCATTATCTTGTCCAGCTCCCCATGCACATCCTTTACATAGCCTGTAAGCTCGCTTGCCTTCTGCACATCCATGGGTTTCTGCCCCTCTTGCTGCTCTCCAGCAAGCCTCTTTGTGAGGGTGCTGAGGCGGTCATTGAGCCCTTCCA
>CAYJTA010000089.1:1647-4651 GCA_964372825.1 uncultured archaeon
TGTGAAGCCTCTGCTCGGTCTCAACGAGCATGTCCACAGTCCTCCTCATCTCAGCCGCATATGCCTGCAGCTCCTGCACATTCCTGACAACCTCGGAATATTTCTCCAGCTTTATGAAAAGAGGAGGAGATTGCCGCATTGCCTGGGATCTGGGCTGCAGCCGGATTTGCCTTTCAGCCTCCCTCTTGGGCGGGGGCGGAAGCGGCATCTGCTGCTGAAAAGACTGCTGGTTCTCAGCAGGCAATGCAATACCTTCTTTGCGCTCAGACTTGAGGAGCATAATATTTGTTTATTTTTCCCGCTTAAAAATGCGCTGGGCGGGATTTTCGGTCTCGCGTCTTCAGTATTGGTATTCCGTTTTCTTTGCCGAACGGGCTTTCTTTTCTGAAAAGAAAGCCTGTAATCGAACCCGCATCGACACCGTGGCAGGGTGCCGTCCTACCATTGTCCGGCCCTTCTGCCCTGTTTCAGGCTGAAGGGTACCCTTAGACTACCAGCGCAATGTAAGAATAATAACACGGCCTTTTTTAAAAAGACTACATGCCCGCTTTTCCGCTGCCAGAGGTGAAAATACCGTAAGAATAGCCCCCTATGGCCCTCTTGAACATTATCATGCCTATCGCATTCCTCACATAACGCGCGCACAGCATAAGGCTTCCTTCTTTTTCCAGCCTCCTCGCTGATGTCAGGATCATTTTATTCATGAGCTGCACTTCCCCCACAGCAGAAATGCGCCTCGAGAAGTCAACATCCTCGCTGTGGGCCATGTCCTCTCTGAACCTCCCTGCCCTGAAGAACGCATCCTTTCTGAAAGCGCAGCAGAAGCCAACATGATAGGGGAAGATGTTCAGCCCCCAACTCAGGAGAAGAAGCACATCGGCCATCTTGTAGAGCAATTTATAGGTTATCTTGCTGTCGATACATGTAAATCTGCAGGTCATCCCAACCGTGCTGTTATCTGAAAAAAGCCTCTCGACAGATTCAATAAAATCAGGCGGCACAACAGTGTCTGCATCCAGAAACAACAGCAAAGGCCCCTTTGCAGCCTTGGCCCCCTCATTCCTTCCCGCAGCGACGCCCCTTCTTTTTGCCCTCAGTATCCTGACACCATAAGATGAGGCGATATCAATGGTATTATCAGCGCTGTTCCAGTCTGCAACAATAGCTTCAAAATCCTTTGATGTCTGCCCTTTTAAGGATCCCAGAAGCTTCCCTATATAGAGACCCTCATTATACGTCGGTATTATGACGGACACAGTTACATTTTTCATATATCATCCATAGAAAGATGCTTAAAATCATAAGGAGTTTATTGAAATTCCATCACACTTATCAGCACCGAGTTCGGTATATGTAATCCCTTTCTTTTGGAAAGAAAGGGTAGTATGGACCGGTCGGGGGTTGAACCCGAAGCTTATGGAGCCGCAGAATATCATACTCTGCCTGCTTCTCCACCATGCCTTCACCTTGCCCTTTTTTTCAAAGGGCGATAAGGTGGCGATCTACCATTGATCTACCGGCCCCTGTTCTTATAAAATGGAAATCCGCCATTTATAACTTTGACAAGAAAAGTATTTTTTGCCTTCTTGGCTAAATTCGTCGTCTCATGTGAACAATGATAAGGCATAATGCCCTTATTCACCCCTTTATTGCGCACCTGTTAGGCCCTTCCTCAAGCGCCTTGGCCTGTTCCTCGTCGATATCAGAATCATCCCTGTTTATCCTGATTATCTCAAGGTAATTGGGAGGCTTTTCAGGGATATTGGAAGCTATGAATGAAGCAAAATCCTCTTTCCCTTTTCCGAGCACATGCAGCCTTTTCCTCAGGCCTGCAAGGCTTTCCGAGACCATTTCCCTGCCGATTTTCATGGAAGGGCTGAAGTGGCCGGGCAGTATCATTATCCCTTCAGGCAGGGCCAGAATTTTCCTGTTCAGGGTCTCATATAGCTGCAGGGCCCGTTCCTGTGCATTCTCCTTGAGGTCCGGCCTGCCTATGCCTTCAATGAACAAAGTATCCCCCGTCAGCAGATATTTGTCGCTGACCAGAAAGCACATGCTTCCTTTGGTGTGCCCGGGAGCAGCGATGCAGGCAATATCCGCCTTTCCAATCCCAATCACCTGTCCGTCCTTTATTTCCTCAAAGCCTGAGAAGCTATAACCTTCAGCAGGGCTGAGATAGAGCCTTGCCTTTGAAAGCTTTGCAAGCCATCTCGCCCCTGAGATATGGTCCGCATGCTGATGCGTATCTATCACAGCCTCTATCTTCAGGTTTTTCCTTCCTGCAGTTTCCAGGTATTCGCCGGCAAGGAAGGAAGGGTCGACGACAACAGCTTTGCCTTCTGAAGCAATCATATATGAAAGGCAACCCTTTCCCAGTCTTCTGAACTGGATTATCTCATAGCCGCCTTCCTTTGCCTCTGCAATGTCGAATATGCAGTTCCATTCGGCCATCCCGCCTGCAAGGGTTTTGACATCCAGCCCCATGTCCGAAAGCAGCTGAGTAGCCAAACTGCTCCTGACGCCATGTGCGCAGATTGTTATAATTTCACCTTGTCTTGGAATTTCATTTAGTCTTTCCTTCAACTCCTTAACAGGAATATTAACACTCCCCTCTATATACCAGTCCCTATGTTCCTCCCAGTTCCTCACATCCAGAAGAAACAGCCTCTCGCCATTGTCAATTCTATTTTTCAGATCCTTCGCCTCTATTTCCGCCATAAGCCGTTAAATGTATGCTCAGGCTATATTTAAAAGCAGCCATATGGGGACTCCAGCGGTCCCTATTCTTCCCCTCAGCGACCAATAAAAGACTGTTGACATAATAAACAGCATAAGCAGCGGAGGGCCGGTGGTCTAGCGGCTATGACGCCGCCCTTACAAGGCGGAGACTGGCAGTTCGATTCTGCCCCGGCCCATTATGGGGACATGCTGTCCCATGGGGCCTCCAGCTGGCCCCATTCTACCCCCCAGCAACCGTTTTTGGATCAAACCTTTTTGTGACCCT
>CAYJTA010000090.1:0-4619 GCA_964372825.1 uncultured archaeon
CCCTCACCACGAAATATGGAGATAGGTTGCATACAAGGCTGAGGAGAACAACTTAGAACCTATCCGAAAACATAAATTGAACCTCGACAATAGTTAAACAATGGAGGTAAACAAAGCCTACCAGATACCCGACAGGATGTGGGAAGCCATAAAGAGGCTCATCCCCAAACACAAGCCCGGCAAGGAAGGCGGCAGACCGAGGATGGACGACAGGAAGGCGATGAATGCCATCTTCTATGTCCTCAGGACAGGCTGCCAGTGGAAAGCCCTTCCACGCTCTTTGGGTGCGTCCAGCACAGTCCATGACCGCTTCACCGAGTGGAGAAAAACAGGTGTTTTTGCAGCCATGTGGAAGGCTGGCTTGGGCGAGTACGATGAAAAAAAGGTATTGAGTGGGAGTGGCAGTCAATGGACAGCGCCATCACAAAAGCCCCCCTGGGAGGCGCGGGTACGGGACCTAACCCGACAGACAGGGCGAAGAAAGGCACGAAAAGAAGCCTGATAACCGAAGGCAGAGGCATACCAATCGGCATAGCCGTTGCCGGCGCCAACAGGCACGACAAGAGGCTAGTCAAGGACACACTTGATGCCTTTGCTGCCAAGAGACCTTCACCAAAGAAAGTAAAGCAGAATATATGTGGGGACAAGGGCTATGACTTCCCTGACACCAGGGGGCTTGTCGAGCAATATGGCTACACCGCCCACATACCTCACAAGGGCGACAAAAGGAAGCGGAAGAAGATGCCAGGCTATAGGGCAAGGAGATGGGTTGTCGAGAGGACTCACTCGTGGATGAACAGGTTCAGGAGGCTCCTGGTGAGGTGGGAGAAGAGGCTGGACAACTACACGGCAATGCTGCACCTTGCATGCGCCTGGATAACCTTCAGCCAGTCGGGGCTGTTCTGATTGCATCTCATGCCGCAATGGCGGCATGGAATAGGCGCAGCTATGTGGAAAGCCTGCATTTTCTGCATGCATTCAAGGATGAAGTGGTTATGCATGACTATTTTTCGGGGTTGATGGTTTGTTTGTCTGGTGATGAAAATCAGTTTTCGGATGTGCTCTTATAACTTTACGTGCCATGCCTCTTTTCAAGACTAATGGCGTATTTCGTTTTGACACTTCAATCTATGGTTCATTATCTGAATACTGTCATCTGCCAACATCTTTTTTCTGGTCATTTATTTTCGCCGATTACCGATTCTCATCTGTATCCCTGAGCCACTTGCCTCTGTCCAAGGAGTTTTTGGCAATCACTGGTAAAGTCTTCCTTAAAGTACTGGTCTTCAGTTCGTCTTCCGGCAGCAAAATCTATTGCTCCCGGTCTTCTATCTTCCCAAATATAGCCCCCGGGTCCATGCAGCACTACTGCTTTTCTCCCGCCGTATGGATATGTCTCTATATATAAAGTACCTACACGTGTATCTGCAATTTTATCTGCCTTTACCCCATCATTTCTTGAGTCCGCTACCATGTTTCCACCCCCTCTTTATTTTAACCCTCCTGCGGCTCCCCCGGACAATTTGCGCATCGAAAGAAAACTTGCAGAAAAATCGTTCCAAGAAACAACAGGAGAGAAGATGGCCAATGCTGACTCTATCCGGGTATAATAGACTTCAGGCTGTGGATAAAGCTGCACTGACGCATATCTCAAGGTTATGGAGGCCAAGGCTTAAATATGGTTACTAAAATGCGATTTTTAACTGAGGCCGATATACTGCGTGTAGGCTTCAATTCACAAGGCCTTCTTCGGATGAACCATTTCAATCACCCCCGCAATCTAATGTATGGAAAATCACTGGAAGCTTGTTCCCGTTTTGTCATAGTTTTTGCAGTCTTGATTATATTTTTTTGACAGCAAAGATCTGTTGTGCTCCACCACCAGATGAAGATTCGTTCAAACATAACTGTGAACTTGGTGCAAGAGCGGCTTGCTTGAAGGTTGGCGTCCTTCCAATTGACTGGAACATAACTTCTTTTGAAATAAAAAGCAAAAAAATGAGCTGTCAGGAACTTCTCAATATTAAAGTGAAACAACTAAAGAATCTGCATTTTCAGAAAGATATATAAACAGTCCTGTTATCGTTTTTCCGTTAACGCTTTTTGATTTATTTCATGGAAAAGGGTTATATCCTGTCCTGAATCATGGCTCCCTTCCGACTAGAGAACCAATTTTAACTTCCCCCCGCAATCTGATGCATGCGCTGCCCCTTGTTTGTGAATGTATAGGCCTCAGATCTCAATGCCTTCCTTCAGGGCCTGGCTCACCAGCGTGATCTCTTTTTTCAGCTTCTCAAACTCCTCTGGCGTGTAGCATATGAAGTCGACAGGATATCCGAGATTCCAGTAAAAATGAAGGCCGAGAGGCCTCTTCAGGAAGCTTTTCCCCCTGAATTTTTTGCTGATCAGAATAAGGTCTATATCGCTGTATTTCCTGTAGTTTCCTGCGGCCCTTGAACCGAAGAAAATCATCTTTTCAACCCCATACGCCTTTTTTATGCTATGCTTGAATTCCCTCAGTTTTTTTATCGTCTCAGCTCTTTTTTTGTCCATTCCAGCACCTCCCTGCATGCATCAAGAATCTCTTCCACTTCCAGCCTGTCATATTCTTCTTCAATGTCAGGGTACCTTGAAACAAAATATGCAGGACTGATTTTATCGCAGAAGTCAAGGATAATCCTGCCTGCATTGACGCTCTCCGCAAGCTTGATCAGATCATGGATTTTGTCAAACCTGCCCAGCCTCTCTATCTGGAGCGCTTTGAGCGCCTTTTCAGCCGACTGCTGGGAATAGAATGCCGCAGCATCCAATCTGCTACCTTTGAAATTATACTTTGCAGTTTCAAAATCCTTTTCCGCCCTCCAAAGCCATTTTTGTGTCTCTTTTTTCATTTGCTTCACAATTATGTTATAGATTGTTCTTATAAACAGCATGCAGAAGAAAGCCAGCACCCCACAATTCAGTTCATGCAAGGCAGGCAAAACCAATTTTAACTTCCCCCCGCAATCTAATGTATGCGCTGCCCATTCTGCAACTTCAGGCAGACACAGGTCATTGACAAGAGGCCTTCCATTGAGCTTGACGCCAACAGGAGGAGAAGGGTATGCCTTCGCTGCAAGAAGAGGTTCACCACTTATGAGAGGATTGAGGGAATAAGCACGATAAAATCCATCAGGAAAAGGGACGGCAGGATAGTTCCTTTCGATCATGAAAAGATAAAGCATGCGATTTTCAGCGCCGCCCAGTCAGTCGGAGGAAAGGACGAAAAACTCGCTGAAAAGCTGTCGGAGAAGGTTGTGGAGCAGCTTGAAAAGGAGTTTGCAGGCTCGATCCCCACTGTCGAGCAGATCCAGGACATAGTCGAAAAAGTGCTGGTCGAGGAGGGCCACTACAGGACTGCAAAGGCCTACATCCTCTACAGGAAGCAGAGAAGTGACGTTAGAGACACAAAGGCCTTCCTCGAGAAGGTCTCGAAGATGGTCTCGGGCTACATGGAATACAGCAACGGTGATATGGAAGGCCACCACAGCCTCAGCGGCCTGAGGGAATACCTTTCAGGGGCGATAATATCCGAATACACGCTCAGCAGCATCTACCCGAGGGAGGCCAGCAGGGCCCACAGGAATGCAATAATCCACATACATGGCCTCAGCCATGGAACCTTCGCAGGCTCAAGGCTGGGCGTGCCTCTTCAGTATATATTGAAAAGAGGCATAAGAGGAATAAGGCAGCCTTCAAGCAGGCCAGCCAAGCACTTCCGCTCTGCTTTGGGCCAGACAGCGAGCATGCTGGACAACATGCAGCCGGAGTGGACGTCCTTCCAGACCCTCAATAGCTTCGACACATGCCTTTCGCCCTTTTCAGCTCTTGACAGACTTTCCGAAAAGCAGATGAAGCAGGCCTTGCAGGAATTCATCTTCAGCCTGAACCAGAATCTGCCCCATGAACGGAAGCTTTCTGCTGCCATGTCGCTCGGCGAGGCTCCGAAAAGCCTGCTGGACAGCAAAGCAATACTGGACGGAAAGGAAACGAATGAAACATATTCAGATTTCGATCCCAAGGGCATAACATCTTCCCTTCTCGATGTGATGGCCGAAGGCGATGGATCAGGAAAGCCTTTGGAAATCCCTTCAGTTGTCTTTTCCTTCGGCAGCAAGAAGCCGTCAGAAAAAGAAACAGAAAAACTGGCTTTTCTTTCGTCAAAATGCAGCCTCTATTTCCATGCGCCCAAAGAAAGCAGAGGCAGGCTTGTCAGCCTTGGCCCCCTCGGCGCAGGAGAAGGCCAGGGGATAGCGGGGGAGGTCACAATAAACATGCCCCGCATAGGCTACCTTTCCAGGGACGATAAGGATTTCTTTTCGAGGCTGGACAAGAGGCTGGATCTGGCCTTTGAATCCCTTGCGATAAAATCAAAGGAAATCCAGAAGAATATGGAGAAAGGCCTGATGCCATGGTCGAAGGCCCATGGAATCTCCGCAGACGCCATGCTTTCGGCAATAAGTTTAGCAGGCCTTCAGGAGTGCTGCCTCAATTTTCTGGGGAAAGGCATGGATGCAGCAGAGGCGAGGAAATTCGCTTCTAAAATACATAATCATATCAAAAATGAAATAAGAGAAAAT
>CAYJTA010000091.1:0-4510 GCA_964372825.1 uncultured archaeon
AGAGGCTGTCCCTTATCTTCGATTCGGCATCTGTAAACCTCCTCTCAATTTCGGTCACATACTTGCTATCTTCCACATATATTCTGCCACTTTTGCTGTACTTTTCCAGAAACTGTTTGCTGTGCAGGGAAGAAAATATGCTTGGCCCTGTCATCTTCCTGACATTCGGCAGATTCCACACTTCCATCTCAAAAAGGATGAGGCAGCTTTTCTCGTCAGCAAAGGAGCCTGAATTGAGCATTCTGAACTCGTTCTGCTCAAGTATGTTCCTGAGCCTCTTTTCAGTTTTTCTGAGCTGCGGATACAGTATATCATCTATAATATTGGGCCTATGGAATGCGATTCCCATCAGTTTTGTCCTTCTTCTTTCTATTGAAATTTTCAATTTTTTCAATTCGATTTTTTTCCTTGGAAAGAAGAAGTCAGGAGATGGCCTTTCAGAAAATTTCCTGCAGCAGCTGACAAACTTTACAAAATTGAAAGGCTCAACAACAGCGGCCACGTTCCTGTTCGGATCAACAGGATCGATTACAATTAGGGGATGGCCTTCAAATTTCCTTTTTCCATGTGCCTCTATATCTATTTCTATTCCTGCTTCCCACTTCGCAGCTTCCTTCACAAGTGTTTTGAATGATCCACATTTCACAATAAGAAGCTCACACAGATATCCGGAAAATCCTCTCGTCTTCTCATCCGATCCGTATATGCCCAGGGCCATGCAGAACTGCTTGAGGAGCCTGACCTCGTCTGCAAGCTTCGGGTGCATTTTCTTCTGCAGCCATCTTATGTGGAAAGGCGTCCTGTCTACGGCAGATTTTATTTTTGCAGGATCCTTCACATCATAACATGGAACAATATCCACCTGATATCCGCCTATTTTTGCCCTCAGATAAGGATGCTCTGCATATGCTATTGAATATTTTCCTTTCAGATTTTCCGTTATTTTTTTAGCCAGGCCAAGGCCACCTTTTTCCAGCGCTTCTCTTGATGCATTTTCAGGGAAAAGAACAAACAGATCAAACTCCTTTTTATCAAACATATAGGTATTTCTGGTAAAGCTTCCCGCAAGCAGCACCTGTAGGCCTTTTTTTCCAGCGGCCTCTTTGGCTGCCCTCAGGACTTTGTTTGTAATCAGCTCAATTTCTTTTGCCTGCTTCTCAGAGGGCCTTATTCTGGGAAGAATCCTGGAGAGGGCAGAATCCATATTCATGATTAAATTCTCTTTCTTGTGCTAATATTTGAATCGCTCATTTTTTGATCTCGTATACAACCAGCTTCTCGAAAAACAGGCTTTTTTCCCTGAAGGCTCTGAACTTCAGCCTTTCGATTCTGCAGGCTGTTTCCACTTCCTGTTTCCCTGAGAGGCTGCTCACAAGCAGAAGGCATGCGCTCTTGCTATCCATGTGCCCTGAAACCTGCTTCAGAAATTTGCATGCCATCTCATTCCCTTTTTCCCCGCCTATTACTGTTTTCTTATACCCCTCATCAAAATCCTCATAGCCTTCGGGAAGATATGGAGGGTTGAATACTATAAGGCCAAAGGTGCCTTTCAGCCCGCTAAATAAATCTGATAAGACATAGAATTCATCTTCCCTTTCAGCAAGAGCGTGCCTTATCCCGTGCCTGTTTATGTCGATTCCGAATACGTCAGCTTTTATTCTATTTTTCGTGCAGAACTCGGCCAGGCTATTCGCTATGATGCCCGACCCTGCCCCCATGTCAAGAATTCTTATTTTCTCCTTTTTGCTATTCAGCATCTCGATTAAGGCCTCTTTCGCGCACTCAAGCATGAAATAGCTGTCCTCGAGTGGTTGATAATAAATGCCTTCCTTTGGAAAGGTCTCCATAGTATCACCATAAGGCGGAAGACATATATTATTTGCATCGAATTTCAAGGCGGTGGACAAATGCCTATTACATGCTTTCTGGAAGAGGCGGGGGGAATCGCAAGGGATTTCAAGGTGGCCTTTGATATGTATAAAGAGGGCTATTCCGCTCTTTTGGCCATCGGAGAGCAGGGAATTCTCAGCAAATGGCATGACTTCAGGAGAGAAAGAGACGAGATCTGGGAGCAGACAGTCGGCCTGGAGGCAAGGAAATACCGCCTTGCAGAAAGAGAAATCACGCCTCTCAGGCCTTTTATTGCTTTTGAGATAAGCTGTGTCTATATGGAATTCGACCTTGAGAATCCCTACAGGGGAATCCATAGGGTGCATGAAAGAAGAAACCTTTGGACGTTGTGGCTGGAAAAGATGAAAGTAAGAGGAAATACAGTACTCCGCTATGACTCGATAATGTCTGAGGACTATGTCTGAGTTCTCTGTCCAGTATATATTCCATAAATTCATTATTTCTACTATGCCCTTCAGATGGCTTGAGGATGTGGCCATAGCAGACATTGCATTCGAGGCCACTGGCAGGACTCTTGAGGAGATTTTCGAACAGGCTGCCTTAGCTTTGGAGGACGCAATGGTCGATTTTGGTACTGTGAAGGAAAAAGTTGAGAAAAAAATAGAGATCTCTGGAGACAGGATAGAAATGCTTTTGTATGATTTCCTGTCTGAACTGATTTTCCTGAAGGATGCAGAGGGCCTTCTTTTCAAGGGCTTCAGAATAAAGATAGAAGCCGCAAAAGGAAAATACTATCTGGAGGCCCTGTCAAAGGGGGAAAAAATCGACAGGAAAAGTCATGGCCTCAGGAACGATGTCAAGGCCGTCACCATGCACATGTTCGAGGTGAGGCAGGAGAAGGAAGGATGGAAGGCGACTGTGGTGCTGGATATCTGATTTATGATTTATTAGCCGGAAAAACAAAATATAACTTATGCTGCCTCCCCGGAGCACAATCGGCAAAATTCAGTTCGCATGCGGCCTCTTATTATTTCTGATAGGATTTCCTCTCATTCACAGTGCATATATAGGGTTTGTATCGGATGTAGGACAACATAATGGAGCAACTACCAGAAATCCGTTCCCGTGAATATCAGACACCTTTTCCCGAGGAAACACAGTTTCTTTACGTATCTATTGTTTCGGTTGGCTTGAAAAACTATAATGACATGCTGCTGGTGCTCAATTATTTGGTCATGCTGATTATCAGCATCTCGAGTATCATCCTGATCCTCCAGGGCCTCGCAAACATGGCAAAGAAGTGAGAGGAAAAGCATGGCTGCGCTGCATGTGTTATGTTAGTGATTATCTTTTTCAGCAAATGATTTAAAGCCTGTCCACATATTGGTATACTATGGGCATGTTGGATTTGGCAAAGTATAAAGTTGGCGATACTGTGGAAGTTGAGGGTATTGTCAAAGAGTACGGAGACGACTATGTCCGTATAGAAAATGAAGGAAATACGTATACTATCCGCAGGACTGTGCCATGGGAACAGAGAGTTATATACGGCATAGGTAGCGCAGGAAGATTTCGCGGAAGGGTGACAGATTTCGGTCATGGACTCGAACAGGAAGGCGAGTGTTTTGATTACTATTTGGATGAGATTTAAGATGGGCTAACATCTGTCAGATCTATTCAGAATCTCGGCATACCAATATATATCCCCGTTGACCTATTCGATAGATGCCCTTCACACCCTTTCATGTGGCCTATCCATGGCTCATCAAGCTGAAGTTCAGGAAGCTGGATTTCGCGGGCCTTACCATTGGAAGCATGGCCAATGATCTGGAGATACCTTTGCTATATCTTCTGGGCTATAAGATTCCCCGCCTTTTGGGCCACTCCATTTTCGGAACTTTTACGCTCAATTTAATTTTTTCAATTTTCCTTTTCTGGCTCTTCAGCAAAATCAGGATACAGAGATTAGGAATCCATGGTTTTGAGAAATTCCATATCACAAAAAATTTCCTTTTTTCAGCGGCCATAGGAAGCCTGACACACATAGCGATAGACAGCACATACCACGAGCATAATCCTACCCTGTGGCCCTTTTTTGGCTACTTCGGAAGTCCAATAAATGACGCTTTCGGTCCTCTGGTCGCAAACCTGATAGGAAACTCAGTAACAATAATCCTGCTTTTTGCCATAGCACGCCATATACTGAAAAAGGATTTCGGCCTGATCTTTTCAAAGCCTAGACAGGCAATATCCATAATCACAAGACACCTGAACAAGTGAATCTCCTTAAAAAAGAAAAAAATACATAAACCTCATATGGCCAGCTACCTCTTTCCAGAAGACACAGGCAAGGTAAGCTTCACTCTCGAAGACTCCATCCAGAAAAAGTTCGGCGTGGAAATGATGCTGATGCAGGTGAGGGAGCAGAGGCACCCTGTCTGGAACATAGGCATAGGCGGCAGCATAGCTTTCTACCCCATTGCATATGAAGGCACTGTGCACTTTGGAGCATGCGACAAGAACTTCTATGCAGTGGATGGAAGCACGGGCAAAAAGCTGTGGAATTTTGAGACGGACGGCCAGATGGTGGGCCAGGCATTCTATTCCGATGGCAGGATATATTTCGGCTCCTTTGACGGGAACATATATTGTGTGGATG
>CAYJTA010000092.1:0-4501 GCA_964372825.1 uncultured archaeon
AACTATAAACCATACATGGAAGATAAAAGATGGCGGAAATGGCCGAATTTCTTTTTGGATTGGTGATTATTTTGTTTGTCCTAGGAGGACCTTTTCTGTTGGCTATAGGATTCTCTTTCATTGGTGAAAGAAAAGGGAATAAAAGATTAGTGAAAGTTAGCAGAGTAATTTTTGGTATTGGGGTATTATGGGTTATGTTTGCTGTTATCCTAATGTCTTTGACTCAATTCACTTAGTTTTTTAGTGTTCTAAGAGTCTTAACCATGCCTCTTCTTCAGGAAGGCCAGCATGGCAGTGGCTGTGAAAAGGAAGGCATTGGTGACATAGATGAAGGGATCCGGCTCGGTTTTGAAGAGGCCATAAATGACCCAGAAGAATCCATTGGCCATGCCTATGACAATCATGAGCCATGAGAGATCCCCTGTTTTCTTTGTTTTCCAGGCCGTATACACCTGGGGGAAAAAGAGGCTTGCCGCTGTTATTGAGCCCAATAAACCGAAAACAGAGACCCATTCAGGCATATCTAATCTGCTTTTCCATGCATATAAGCATTATTGCCTTCTTTTATGGTTTGCATAAAAATCAATAGCTTTAGGCTCTTTTTATTGATGAAACAAGAACGCACATCTTACTCATGCTACTGCTAAAACAAGGATTTAGGGCTTCCTTATGCCTATTATCAGAAATATTGCATGCATGACAACATTTTCCCTGAAAAGGAGTATCAATAGGCAGTATTATGGAATAGCGGTATTTTAGGCCAGCAGAACGAACAGGAAAAGTAATGCTATTTTCCGGCCTTCATCTTCCTTTTTCCTGCATCTTTCGCAAAACTGATGACTTCCTTGGCTTTCTTGAATGGATTGCTGGCCTGCTGTATGATGGAAGCGACGTGTATCCCGTCTGCCCCTGCTAGTATAGTCTGTTCTATGTCCTGGATGGTTTTGCAGGAGCCAGCGCAGATTACAGGATGCTGGACAGCCTGGCTGACAAGCCTGAACATCTCCGGGCTTGCAGGGCCTGGAGCACCGGAGCCCCTTTCCAGAATCGTCACCCTGTGGCCAAGGAATTTGCCGGCCAAGGCGAATGCGACTGCTATGTCAGGCTTGTGGCTGGGTATTGCCCTTGCCTCGCCAACCCATCCCACTGTCTCGCCCGGTTCTATTATAAGGAGAGAGGTTGGAATGATATCCATGTCCAGCTTTGCTATGGAAGGCGCTACCAGTGCCTGGGCGCCCGTGATCCAGTAGGGGTTGTTGGAGTTCATGAGGCTCATGAAATACAGGGCGTCTGCGTTTGCAGCAACTCCGTTGATGTTTCCCGGGTATAGCATCACAGGCAGGTCTGAGGCTTCCTTTATCCTGCCGACAAGGTCGCTAAGGCTGTTCTCCACTATTCCGAGAGAGCCTCCTATAAGTATGACATCAGCCCCGCCCTCATGGAAGGCCTTCGCATATTCAACTGATTTTTCCAGAGGGCTTGCAGGGTCTATCAGGCCGAAAAATGCCACACCATCTCTCTCTATTGTGTCAAGTATCAGCCCTTCTACTTTTCCTATTTTCACGCTCATATATGTACTCCACAGTATTTGAAATGCTAATATGTCTTGGCTAAGGATTATATAAAGCAGGGGGTTTCATTTATAACATGATTTTAATCACAGGGGCTAGCGGTTTTATAGGCAAGCAGATTGCTGGGAGATTGCTGTCGAAAGGCTTCCCTGTAAGAATACTGGCCAGGAATAAAGAGTATATTAAAACGCTTTTTCCCGGAGCTGAAATTATAAAAGGCGATATCCTTGATGGCAATTCATTGGAAAAGGCCGGTAAAGGGGTAGAAAAAGTGATACACCTTGCTGGCCTGGCAAGCTATTCTGACAGGGATAAGGAGAGGCTTTATGACATTAATGTCAAAGGGACAGAAGCCTTGCTGAAAGCGTGCAGGAATGCAGAAAAAATTATCTTTGCATCAAGCGTTGCAGTATATGGAGAAATAGGAAAAGGTGCAAAGGCAACTGAAAATTACAGGCAGAGGCCTGATTCATATTACGGCACAACAAAACAGATGGCAGAGAGGCTTGTTCTCGGGAGCGGCTTGGAGGCTGTGGCTTTGAGAATGGCCCCTGTATACGGGCCCGGGAGCAGATCATGGAGGAAGATACTGCAGTTCATGGAAAAGGGATTCCCCATACCGAAAACAGACAATTTTACCCATATCGTGCATGTCACGGATGCTGCAAAGGCCTTTGAGATTGCGCTCGGAAGAGGTAGAGGGGCTTACAATATTGCTGACAGAGAGCCGATCCCGTTTGTTGATTTGGCTGTTGAATTGGCAAGGCTTCTTGGGAAAAGGCCCGTGCTGTTGCCGCAAAATCTTATGAAAATTCTTGCATCTCCGGCAGGCGTGGGCAGGCTGTTAAGGATATGGACCATGAACAGGTACTATAGCATAAGGAAGGCTGGAAAAGAGCTCGGATGGAGGCCTAATGCGGACATGAAAAAGGAGCTCAAAAATATGGTCAAGTTGTATAAGGATGAGGCAGATGAATAATTGTTGAACAAATATTCATTTAATTATTTATATATTGAATATATGTTCAGAATATACTCTTAATTTTGAATATCTGTTCAATGATATTTCATGCGCCTAAAATAAATACCCTCCAATGAATTATTCTCTATGTTTGGCTTTTTGAAAGAACACCTGAAGAAGGCCGCTGAGGAGATAGCAAAGAGGGTGAGGGGCGAAGGGGCAGGGATAGAGGAAACTGTAGAGAAAGAAATACAGAAAGCTAAGCCTGCTGTAGAAGGCGAAAAGGATGTGATTGGGAAAAAAGCAGATATTCGAAAAAGGCCTGCTGTTAAAGAGATAGGGAAAGGGGAGACAAAAATCAAGCTGCCTGAAGCTGAAAAGATGGCGCAGAAAGAAAAGGATGTTCAAGGGAAGCCTGAGATTGAGGAAAAATACAGAAGGGAAGAAGAAAAGAAATCTGCTATCGAAAAGGATGGAGGCCTTGTTGGCAGGCTCATAAAAAAGGTCACTGAGAAAAGGCTTACGGAAGATGATATTGACAGTTTCTTTTCAGGGCATGAACTGGAGCTCCTTCAGGATAATGTTGCTGTCGAGGTGCTGGACCACATGAAGGCCAGCCTGAAGAGGCAGCTTGCCGACAAAGACATCAGCAGGATGAAAGCGGCAGAGGCGATATATGATGCTTTCTATAAATCCATATTTGAGACTGTCAGCAATGGTTCGCTTGATCTGGAGGAAATGGTCAGGAAGGCGAAAAAGGAAGGCAGGCCTGCTGTAATATTGTTTTTGGGTTTCAACGGCTCGGGGAAAACAACCAGCATAGCAAAGGTGGCACAGTATTTGGAGAAGAAAAACCATAAAGTCGTGCTGGCTGCTGCCGACACATTCAGGGCGGCAGCCATAGACCAGCTGGAGAAGCATGCATCCAATCTGAAAACAAAGATAATCAAGACGCAGTATGGCCATGATCCCGCTGCCGTTGTCTTTGATGCTGTCCAGTTCGCAAAGGCCAAAGGATATGATACGGTTCTGGCTGACACGGCAGGGAGGACGCACATAAACAAGAACCTTATAGACGAGCTGGCCAAGATAATCAGGGTGAACAAGCCGGATCTGAAGATACTTGTGGTGGACAGCCTGACAGGCAATGATGCTGTGGAGCAGGCGAAAACCTTTGACAAGGCGGTTGGCATAGACGGGTGCATATTGACAAAGGTTGACGTGAACGAGAAGGGAGGGGCCATATTGTCGGTGAGCTATGCGGTAAAGAAGCCGATACTGTTCCTCGGGACCGGGCAGGGGTATGATGATATTGAGCTTTTCGAGCCTGAGAAATTTGTGAAGGGATTGCTGGAATGAGGCCGGCTATTGCCAGGATATTTTTCGTATTTCTTGCAGAACCTGCTGCACATTTTTTCTTCTATTGACCGATGGATGATAATAAAACAAGCTGCGGGAGAGATGATCTCCCACGATATAGATTTTCGGTTTCCCGAACATGACATTAAGGATGACCGCTGCGCCTAATTCCACATACATGCCTGTTCCTCCTGCATCGCTCAGAAGTATGAAAACATCGCAGCTCTTTACGCCTTCGATGTCCTCTATCGCATACTGCCTTGTTGTCTCTTGGTTCTTCTCGTAGGGCTTGACCGGCTTGTGGAGGGTCCAGTCGAGGGTTATCACATGTCCATACTCTTCCAGCAGCCTGTAAAGTTTTCTCACCTCCTCCTTTTTGCCGAACCTTGCAGCAACGTAGATTTTCATAGATATAGTTATGGCCTCGGCAATATTATCCTCTGCCTTCCTACCGCCTCATATTTTCCCTCCAGATAATATTTCGCAGTCAGGGCGCAGAGATAGGCATCAAACTTGTCCTTGCTTTCCCATCTGCCCTTCTCAAGGCCGAGTATTTTTCCGGCTGCCTGCGGAAAGGCTTCTATCATTCTGCATCTTCCTTCCAGCTTTT
>CAYJTA010000093.1:0-4455 GCA_964372825.1 uncultured archaeon
TTTTTATGCTCTTTTCAAATTGAGTGGAAGCATCAAAAAGAAATTCTGCTTCAACTGGCTCGAGCCACTGATTTTCTCGTGCGTGCCCACGGGAGAAAGTAGGGGGATCTAAATGGAACTTGAGAAGATATTGCTTTGGTTTCAAGGCTACATTCACACCATAATGAAAATTTCCGCCAAACATTGGATGTAATTCTATAGTCTTCATCTCTTGAGTTTCTTTATCGATAATAGTAACTGCCACCCCAATATAAGGGAGTCTGTATCCTTCAAGTGATTCTGGTTTGACTTCAAGATGATGCGTTTCACCAGCCATAGGTTTCATTTCTTTTATCGGCAAGCTTTCCTCATGAGCAAATACTGGTTTAACAATCAGGAGAAAAGGCACAAATAAAATTAATAGCAGAGTTATTGGAAATTTTTTAATCATATTAATAACATTATTGAACTTATCTATATACTTTTGGAAATATTGCCGAGCCGACCCCCTGATAATATTTCTGCCGACGATTGAATATAACATATCCGGATTATGAAAAGTTTGCGAAGCAAATTTCCCCTGAACCGAAACAGGATTTTTGGGCAGGTGCAAGGCGAAGAGCGAAGGGCTGTCGAGCCATTTTATCATTTCTTTTCTGACTTGATTAAGAGTAATCTATGGCGAGGCAATCTTGGGAAACACCTATTACACGAACATCCCCCAACCCCTTTGCAATGTTTTTCGGGGTTAAAGCTAATTGTACAGTACAACAACATATGTCCGCTATTAACTCTTAACTTCCTTATTGAAATACCTTTCATCATGATAGACGCTTGAAGGAGTCTTCCACTTCAAACACCCCTGCTTCCTCCAGCTGTTGTACCTCCTGTCGAACTTCCACAACTCCTTCCTGAAATGGGAGAGGCTGCTGAACTGTTTCACAGTTATCAGCTCTCTATACAAAGCCTTGTGGTACTGCTCTATCTTGCCCCTTCCTCTCGGATTATTGTCTCCATACTCGCTTTCACCATTCATACCACCCGATTACGGGTGGGTGAAAGCGGACATAAGTCTTTGTACGCTTTTAGGACAAATGTCTTTGTACTCTACAGCTAATATTTCCAAAGATATTTACTTTTTCCCTATTCCCGATTCCAGAGATAACAGGATATATGCGGCATCAAAACGGAAATCAGCATTCTGATTAGGACCGCGAAAGAAACATAAAACAAAAAGAAGGACCGTTTTGAACCAATGGATTCAAAAGGCCCGCAACCGATCGTGAAACAGATGCAATCTGAGCACCAATGCTTGTGGCCTATATCTCCTGGATCTTCTTGGCCAAAGCCTCTTTCAGATCCTTGTCATTCGGTATGGCTATGCTTTTTCCCTTGAAGCGCTTGCTTCCGTCAGGCAAGTAGAAGCCCCTGCTGACGGATATAAACTCGTTCTCCCCGTCAGGAGTGACTGCCTTCTTCCTGGCAATCTCGAAAAAGTTGTTCCTACCGAACTTGATTTCCTCGGCCTTTATGACCTGGAACTCAACCTTTTCCTCTGTCTTGTCCTCTGCCATTTTTTTACCTCCGTGTGTATAATCCGCCTTTCAGCAGATGTGTCCGCATTTACATGATTTGGCCATATGTCTATGGCACACGGATACATGTTCAGCAGACATCAGCGCTATTACTTTGGCTGCCGTCTATTTAAACATATCTGAGACGGCTGCAGGCCCGGCAGGGCAAAACGCTCAGGCCGGGCCAGAGATGCCATCAATTAACCCTTGCCTTTCCCATATAAAGAGCCTTTTCCAAGCAGCATGCCGCTATGCCGCTATGGCCGTATAATTCTTGCCTTTCTTCCCGTCAAATCGATTATCTTTGAAGGCGTTCCGGACAGTATGCCGCCATCTATAATTACGTCCGCCTTCAGGGCTTCAGCATCTTTTGGATCCTTTATCACCTCAGATCCGTGGATATTCGCTGATGTGGCGACAAAGGGAACGCCTGCTTCTGATGTTATTCTGGAAAAGGGATGGTCGGGCACCCTTATCCCTATAGAATCCAGAGGGCTGGCCTCTTTCAAAAAACCCCTGTCCTTTTTCTTGAGAATAAATGTATAGGGTCCTGGCAGAAGCCCAAGATATTTATCATGCCATTTTTCAACAACAGCATTCCTTTCAATCCATGCCTTCGACGGAGCGATGACAGAAAAAGGCTGCCTGCTGCCCTTCATCTTTCTTATCCTTTTCACGCTTTTTTCGATGAGGGCATTGCACCCTATGCCGTATACAGTGTCGGTAGGATATACAAAAACACGGCCTTCAATTATCATCTTTTTCATATTCTTTCTCATTTCAGCATTTTCAAGATCTTCCAGAGCTATCTCATGCTTCATATCACACAGAACCGATTTAATATAGAACGCCCAAATATTATATTGCTGGCTGTTTATGGGAATAAGGAAAATAACGTCAAAAGGACTGATCAGCAGGCTCAGGAGAGGCGTTGCAAAAGGCAGCAGCAGCGAACAGGAAGATATTAGAGAAGGCCCAACCACAATAACGGAGAAGCACGTTTCTGCATACTATATCCCTGTCCCTTATGCCCAGCCCCAAATCCCTGCTGCTGAAGAGTCCAAGGCCAAAAGAGAGCCGGTAGAAGGCATCAGCATAGCCGAACTTCCTGAAAGGCTTACAATGAAAGGCATCCGTCAGGAAGAGGAGGACGCAGGGCAACAAATGTGCCTTTCCTATCCCTTACTCCCTTCTTCACCAAAGAAAGGCGATATAGTATTCGCCTATTGTGATATACAGAAAGATCCAAAGGACAGGCAGCATGTCTACAAAGTTCTTGAGCCTGCAACAACCCAGCAGGAGAAGGCAATAATAGAGGGCATCAAAAGAAGGCTGGAGGAAATACTGGAGGTGGATATCTCCAAGATAGGGGCCATAGAGGCCAAGAACCTGCTGAAGCAGGAGATAGCAAAGGCATTTTTTGAACTGAGGGTAAGCGTTTCTCAGAACAGGCATCCCATACTCGCCTATTATATAGAAAGGGACATCCTGGGCCTTGGGAGGATAGAGCCGTTCATGCATGATCCCAATGTGGAAGATATCTCCGCTGACGGCATTGGCATACCCATCTTCGTCTATCACAGGGATCCAAAGCTAGGCTCATTGAAGACAAACATATTTTTCGAGACCAAGGACGATCTCGACACCTTCATAGCAATTCTGGCCCAGAAATGCGACAAAACCATATCCATAGCAGAACCCCTACTCGACGGCTCCCTGCCCGATGGCAGCAGAGTCCAGGCAACGCTCGGCTCAGACATAGCGAGGAGGGGGAGCAATTTCACCATAAGGAAGTTCTCTGATCTTCCCCTGACGCCGACCCACATGATTAAATACGGCACAGCATCAAGCCTTGAGCTCGCATACTTGTGGCTTGCCGTGGAGCATGGCCAGTCGGTTATCATCTCAGGGGGCACTGCTACAGGAAAAACGAGTCTTCTCAATGCATTATCCCTTTTCATAAAGCCGACACTGAAGGTGGTGAGCATAGAGGATACAGGCGAACTCAGGCTGCCTCTGACCCATTGGATACCCCATGTGGCAAGATCCCCTCTCTCAGTGAAGGGGAAAGTAGGGGAAGTGACGCTGTTCGACCTCCTGAAGGCCAGCCTGAGGCAGAGGCCCGATTACATCATATTGGGAGAGGTGAGAGGCAAGGAGGCCTTTGTTCTTTTCCAGCAGATAGCGACAGGCCATGCAGCCATGGCAACAATACATGCAGCCACAATGGAGCAGCTTGTCGACAGGCTTGTGACACCTCCCATCAGCCTGCCTGCCAGGCTTCTGGAGAATATAGACATAGTGGTTTTCCTTGTGATGTCGCACATCAAGGACAGGGATGTGAGGAAAACTGATGCCATATATGAGATGGAGGGAATAGAAAATGACAGGCCCGTTACAAGGAAGATATTCGAATGGAACCCTGCGGAAGACAAATTTATCCCGAAGGATGAGTCGATAGTCCTCAAGAAAACAGCAAGAAGGAGCGGCCTTACCGAAGAGCAGATCAAAGATGAGATAATGAGAAGGAAGACAATACTGGACTGGATGTGCAAACAGGGGGTATATGATTACAGGGATGTGGGGAAGATCATACATGCATACTATTCAGACCCTTCGAAGGTCATTGATCTTGTTATGGAGAGTTACTAATATGGATCTGCTGCAAAGCCTTCATGATTTTCTGAATCAGACATTCAGCATCATAATACAGAAGCATCTTATAGAAGCGAATAGCCGAAGAATGCACGCCTATAATTCAGATTTCGACAGCCAAGGCCAATGCCATCCATGGAGGCAGACAGCGCTATCAAGTCCAGAAACTAAATCAGCATATATCCCACCAATTCACTCGGTTTAATGCGTAAATATTCCACCGGTCTTTGACCGGTGGTAAAAGCCC
>CAYJTA010000094.1:0-1969 GCA_964372825.1 uncultured archaeon
TAGGATTTACTGGAGCCACAGATTGAAGGGCCTTGTAGAGTATATAGAAAGGAGGGTTGCAACTCCAACAATAATACTCTTCGGCTCCCTCGCAAAGGCCGAAGCCAAGAGCGATTCTGACATCGATCTGGCTATTTTTGCCCACAAAAGAGACACAGACTTTGGAGCTTTCGAGAAAAA
Organism: uncultured archaeon; assembly: GCA_964372825.1. Lineage (GTDB taxonomy): Archaea > Aenigmatarchaeota > Aenigmatarchaeia > QMZP01 > QMZP01 > JACPNN01. Next base: position 181 of record CAYJTA010000094.1, read on the forward strand.
AATAAAGAGGAGGATTCAAATATTCTGGTTCGGCTCTTTCAGGGACATAAGAAACAGGGAGCTGGCAAACAATATCCTGAATGGCTATTTGCTGGCCGGAAGACTGCCGATGTGATATGGACTGGAAGGAATGCTGCGACAGAAGGATTGCCAAAAGAGTAGGCTTGGACAAAGGCATGATCATATCCTTGGCAAAATCAAGTTCCAACAAGCTCGAGTCAGAATCAGGACTCCCCATAAATAATGTTACTGCAGCCTCAAAACTCTCTCTAGCATACGATTCCCTCAGGGAGCTTTTGGAGTCACTGGCCCTTAAGAAGGGTTACAAGGTCTATAACCATGAGTGCTATGCTGCATTCCTTAAGGAGGTGATAGGCGAAAGCGGAATGGGAGACGAATTTGACGAGATAAGGAAGCTGAGGAATGCCGTCAACTATTATGGGAAAGACATATCGGCTCAGGAGGCGGAAACTGCCATTGGAAGGATAAAAAAGTTGATAACCTTTGTGAAAGGCCTAGCGGAGAAATAGCCGTCTGATCAGATTTCATATCCATCTTCATCTTTCGCATAGATTTATTCAAGCCTAGAATTTCAATCCTGCTTTCTTCAAATCCTCTTCCAGCTGCCGGATATTCCTGAACAGTATTGTCTTCATTCCCAGCCCTGCCGCAGGCCCAAGGTTGTCATTCTTGTCGTCGATATATATCACTTGATTTGGCCTGAGGCTGAACTTCTGCAGGAATTTCTGGCAGATCTCCTTTTCAGGCTTCCATGCATGGGCCTCAAATGAGCAGAGGCCGAAATCAAACATGCTGAGGAAACCGAATTTCCTGTCAAGGTAAATTGTCCTGTCCTCAGGGCTGTTTGAGATATAGGCCGTCTTTGTGCCCCTTTCTCTCAGCTTTCCGATAAAACTGATAGTTTTTCCATGCGGATGATATGAATTGAAGAAGATGTCCCTTATTTTGCCTATATCCTCCGCTTTCAGGCACGCTTTGGCACGCTTCCAGTATGCTTCTGAGCTCTCCAAGCCTGTCCTGTACTTCCGGGCAAAGGAGCCGTCGAGAACAAATTCAACATCCTTCGGATTCAGGCTGTACGCCCTGCTGATTTCTGCTACAGCAACCCTCATGCCGTTATTGAAGAACACGCCGCTGAGGTCGAATGCCACAATCATAGGAATCAGTATGGACGGCGTATTAATAAATTTTATCTGCGCAACTGTTTCCTCAAGATGCAGGCCATTCGCTAAGGAAATCCTTCACCTTTTGCACAATCTCCCCTGCCGACCTTCGGACAGCCTCTTCAGTTGAGGCCGCTATATGAGGCGTAAGCAAAAGATTGTCATTCTGTCTTGCGTATCTTATCAGTTCTGATGTTGGTGGCAGAGGCTCTTCGCTGAAGACATCCAAAGCTGCCCCTGCTATCTTTTTGTTTTTAAGCGCTTCCAGAAGAGAAGATTCATCAATTATCTCCCCCCTGGCAACATTTACTAGAAAGGCTGTCTTCTTCATTTTTGAAATCGTTTCAGAATTGATCATTTTCTTTGTTTCAGGAGATAGGAAGGCATGGACTGTTATAATGTCGGATTTTTTCAGCAGATCATCAAGCGATACAATTTCTGCTCCGGCTGATTCCGCCAGCCCCTTGCTTATGTAAGGGTCATATGCCAGTGTTTTCATCCCGAAGCTTTTAGCATAAACAGCTACCCTGCTCCCTATCTTGCCGAACCCGATAATGCCCAGAGTCCTGCCATCAAGTTCCAGGCCAAAAAACCTTTTCCTCTCC
>CAYJTA010000094.1:1979-4447 GCA_964372825.1 uncultured archaeon
TCGCCTTTTTTCAGGGAATCAAAGGCCCATGGCACTCTTTTAGCTAAGGCAAGAATAAGGGAAAAGGTGTGTTCTGCTGTCGGAACGGTATGTGCTCCAGACAAGCTGAAGACCTTTATACCCTTAGAAGCTGCAAACTTCATGTCAATATGATCCAGACCGGTTGTCGCAGTCCCTATCGCCTTTAATTTTGCGGCCTTTTCCAACATTTTTTTGTCCAGTTTTACATCAACTCGCGTGAGAACAGCATCATATTCCCTTATTCTATCCAAAAGCTCTTCATATGACAGTTTTTCACAATCAACATCTGCTATCTCTTCAAATTCGGCCAAGACGTCTTTCGGGAAATATTCAGGCGAGACGGCAAGGATTTTCATAATATGTTTGGAAAGACTGTGTTTTTAAAGCCGGATCATTGTGCCAAGGCAGTCTCACCGCCATCGACCGAATACAAGCCGCCTGTGACATAGCCTGCCTCATCCGAGGCCAAAAACACTGCGACAGCCGCTACATCTTCAGGCTTCCCTATCCTTTTCATCGGGTTTTGCGCTGCTATTTCCTCTATTTCCTTTTGGATGCACGCATTTCTCAACAGCGGCGTGTCAATGGGTCCCGGCAGAATCGCATTTACCCTGACGCCGATCGATGCGTTTTCAATCGCCATGCATTTCGTGAGCATTATTACCGCTGCCTTTGTGGAACAATATACGGATGACTGCGGCTCAGGCACAATGCCCAGCCCGGAAGAGATGTTTATTATGTTCCCTTTGCTCCTTTTTATCAAAGGCAAGGCGTGTTTCGACATAAGGTAGACGCCTTTCCAGTTTATGCCTATCATTTTATCCATTTCTTCCTCCGTCGTTTTTTCTACAGACGTCTGAAAATAAATGCCGGCATTGTTAACCAGCACGTCCAATTGCCTGATGCCGGAAAATGCCTTCTGTATCTGCTCCTCCTTTGTGACATCGACCTGATAAAATTCTACCCCATAATCCGGTTTTTTAATGTCAAAAACAATCACCCTTGCGCCCTCCTTGATGAATCTCTGTGCAACAGCTTTCCCTATCCCGCTTGAGCCGCCTGTCACCAAGGCAGCCTTTTTGGCCAGCCTCATAGTATCTAATCCACACATAGTTTATTAACTTTCCGATATAGAGACGTTCCAGCCAAGCCCTCGTGTAGCGGCATACCGGCATCCTTCTCCTGGCCAACGCTTAAAAACCTCCCAGACAATTTAGTATTGTAACTGCTGGTGGAAATGATGACCGAAGATACCATAGAAAACTTGCCTGGAGTGGGCGACAAGATTGCTGTCAAGTTGAGGGAGGCCGGCTATACGGACATGATGGCCCTTGCGGCCGCTTCTGCTTCTGAACTGGTTGCAGCCGCTGCCATCGGGGAGGACACGGCCAACAAGATAATAAATGCTGCCAGAGGCAAGATGAAGCTCGGCTTTGAGCCTGCAAGCAAGGTTCTGGAGAAAAGGAAGACGATAGGGAAGCTGACGACAGGGAGCAAGACTCTTGACGCCCTGCTCGGAGGCGGGGTTGAGACTCAGGCCATACTTGAGGCCCATGGAGCCTTCGGCTCAGGAAAGAGCCAGCTGGCCCATCAGCTTTCTGTCACGGTCCAGCTGCCTAAGGCCAAAGGAGGGCTGGATGGCAAGGCCTTGTTCATCGATACCGAGCAGACATTCAGGCCCGAGAGAGTAGAGCACATGTCAAAGGCCCTTGGCCTTGATGTCACCAAGGCGCTTGAAGGAATATTCGCTGCCCGGGCTTACAATTCCGACCACCAGATGCTGCTTTTGCAGAAGGCCGAGGAGATGATCAAGAAGAACAATGTGAGGCTGCTTATTATCGATTCCCTGACCTCAACATTCAGGAGCGATTATACAGGCAGGGGAACCTTGGCCGACAGGCAGCAGAAGCTCAACAAGCACATACACCATCTCCAGAGGCTTGCGGACGTTTACAATCTGGCTGTTTATGTCACAAACCAGGTGATGGCCAGACCCGACATACTATACGGGGATCCCACAGCGCCCATAGGAGGCCATATTGTTGGCCACCAGGCCACATACAGGCTTTACCTCAGGAAGAGCAAGGGTGAGAAGAGGATTGCCAAGCTGATTGATTCTCCGCATCTGCCCGAGGGCGAGACTGTATTCAGGGTGTGCCTGGACGGGATAAGGGATATAGACGAGAAGGATGCTGAGGACTGAGTCAGACAAGAATTCTTTGCACGAATCAGATGAATGAATAAGCAGGTGAGTCTTATGTCTGCTGAGAAAAGCGACACACTTCCAGATGAAAGTTATAAGTCGCTTATTAAGAAATTTATTAAAAAATTGCAAACTTTTGCCCAGAATTATGACATTATAGTAACAAGTCTGGATCTGAAAAGTGCTAGCCCTCATGAATATCTTCAGCTGCTTGCAAAAAACAAATTTGGTCAATGCTTTGGAC
>CAYJTA010000095.1:0-4380 GCA_964372825.1 uncultured archaeon
GAGAAGAAGGGCTTTTACCACCGGTCAAAGACCGGTGGAATATTTACGCATTTAATAAGAATATAACACTGTTATTTATTTTTCATATAATCAGAAGTAAGATGAGTAAATGACACCCTTCTTTCCTGTGGAACCTCCCTTTCTTTCTTTTTTTATTTCAACTATAATATAACATTGTTATATTTTTTGACTTTTTCCTTTTACTTTCCTTTTTCCACAAGAAACCCGGGTGTCGCATCTCAAATCTCCACAAGAAACCTTTTTATCTCAATTCTCCAAATGAAATTATGGTTCAATCCACACTCAAAGATATACTAACCCAATACACAGACACGAATCAAAAAGGGATCTTCAAACACAAAGATGTCCTGAGCCACGCACATATTCCATTGCACACCCTCCACAGGGAAAAAGAATTCAAGACTTTGGCCAATATTCTGGGCCCGTCCCTGCGAGGCCACATAACCTCCAACTGTTTCCTTTACGGCAAGACAGGCACAGGCAAGACAATGGTGGCAAGGCAGGTTTCCCAAGAGCTCGAGAAAACCAACAGCAAAATCAAAGTGTTGTACGTAAACTGCAAGATGAAAGGCGTCAGCGATACAGAATATAGATTATTGGCAGAGCTTTCAAAAGGATTGGGCCGGCAGGTGCCGCCGACAGGTTTGCCGACAGACGAGGTTTACAACATATTTTTTTCTGCGCTTGACAGCAGCGACGCCCACACCATGTTGGTCCTTGATGAAATCGATTCCCTTATAGCAAAAATAGGAGACGGCATACTCTACAACCTCACAAGGCTGAACCAGAACCTTCAGAAAGCAAAACTGGCAATCATAGGCATCTCCAACAACATATCATTCATGGAAAACATCGATCCCAGGGTGAAATCAAGCCTGTCCGAAGAGGAGATAATATTCCCTCCATACAATTCAACCCAGCTCACAGACATCCTGAACCAGCGGGCAAGGCAGGCCTTCAACGATGGTGCGCTGCAGCAAGGGGTTGTGGAAAAATGCTCGGCCCTCGCAGCGCAGGAGCATGGCGATGCGAGGAAAGCTCTGGATCTGCTGAGGATAGCGGCAGAACTTGCAGAGAGAGAAGGCAGCCAGACAGTGAAAATAGGCCATGTGGATGCAGCCGAAAGCAAGCTGGACTCCGACAGGATTGTCGAGATAATAAGGAGCCTGCCAAAGCAAAGCCTAGCCGTGCTTGCGGCAACAATCAGCCTCGCCGAAAGCGGCCAGAGGGACATACAGACAGGTGATATCTTCAACATCTACGAGAGGATATGCAGCTCCATAGGCCTGAAGATGCTGACCCAGAGGAGGGTTTCAGATCTCATAGCAGAGCTCGACATGCTGGGCATCATAAACACAAGGGTTATTTCAAAAGGCAGGCACGGCAGGACAAGAGAGATACGCATCCTCCTGCAGGACAGCATGATGATCAAGGTGAAAGGCATCCTTAAAGAATGCTGCATAATCTGACACTATGCAAAAGGACAAAATAGTAAGGCGCTTTCTGGAAGAGGGTATTTTGCTATCTCCTCAAACCCTTGAGTCCATAGATGACGCAGATATCGAGGGAACCATACAACAAGCAAGAAAAGAGAAATGCCTCGTGTTCGGCACAAAAAAGGCGCCATACGAACTTGTGATAGAAAAAATCACTATAAAGGACAGGCTGCAGCCTGCAGACATGGCATCTTTCTATAAAAAAAAATTCGAAGGCCTCAAACGCATACTTGAAACGAAGGTTGAGGCGGTTTCTATAAACAGGGCAGGCAAGGCCTTCGGCTCTGCAACGATAATAGGCATGGTTTCCGAAATACTGCCAAACGGTTTTGTCGTGGAGGATACAACAGGAGCTATAGATGTGATGAGCAAAGACAAGCCAGACATCGACGACGTCATAGCAGTCAAGGGTGTCGGGAGGGAAGGCAAATTCTTTGCGTCAGAGATAATATTCCCTGACATCTCTATTCTGAGGAAAACGAGATCCATAGACATGTCAATCACTTTTCTGGATGAGCAGAAAGAATCAGGTGCAGACATCTGTTTTTCATTCGAACCTTTGAAAGATTGCAATGTTCTGCCAAATCCCGGCCACATACGGCTGAAGAAAGGTGAAGAGAGCATGTATATAATCGCATACAGGCCGCCTTTCCCGATAACTTGCAAAAAGGCGGCAGATCTGCTGAAAAAGAGGCACCTCCAACTCGAAAGAAACCAGATAGGCAGCGACAAGGACAGCTTCATCATGGCCGATGAGCCGGAAATAATATGGCTGCATTCAAACGCAGCTGAAAAGTTTGTTTACAAAGGTACCCTGATAGTCTCCGGCCAGGCCATCATAAACCTCAGGACGAAAGAGGTCGAATTTATTCAGCACGGCAAATAAACGAAGCAACCAAACAATTCAATCACTCCCCACCCATTCCATCCATACACTTAGCCACAGCTTCTCATAATTTCCTGTAGCTATTTCCATACTTAAGAACATGAATTTGGAAAAGAGCTGCATATACAGTTTTTTGGTGCAGGGCAGTGCCAAATATCAAGATGTTTAGTGGACATCAGGCATCAAACCTTCTGTTGCTGACCCTTACAGTAAGCTCTCTCTCAACAAGATAGTTGTAGTCCGCCCTCACCTCCACAACCCTTTCAACAAGGTTTTCGCTTGCGGCAGTTTTCAGCAGGCAGACAAATTGGTTATCCTTTCCTTTCGTCAGATCGAGATTCAGCGTCGTGCCGCAGTCAGAGCTCATTGTTTTGTCGAGCCTGAGGCGCACTGTTAGCTTCTGCCATGAGCTTTTGTCATAGCACGATGAGCTACAGACAGTGCCCCCGCCCGTGTTGCTGACAGAAACCTTGACAGGGAAGCTCACTACACCGCTGGAAATGCTTAACGGGTTCTTGGCCTCCACAGAGAGGGCAACGGGCCCTGAAGTGGAAGTCGAGCTCGACTGCAGGCTTTCTATAGACTTGATCCTTCTCATCTCTGCTGCAGGGGCAAGGTTTATAGACCTTGCAGCCGTTGAATAGTAGGAATATTCAACCCTTATGACAGGCTTATAAACCGCCTCCAGGCCCTCAGGCACGCCAGGAGCCTTATATGTTATTGAGCAGCTTTTGAACTCACTAGGAGCCAGCGTGCTTTCACTCAGGCTGCGACAGCTTCCCTGTTTCACCTGCCATTCAGCAGGGTCTATATTGAGCATCTGCACGCTTATTATTCTGCCCTGGACGTTGCCAGTGTTAGTGACTTTCAGCTGCAGCTGGATATCCTCTCCAGACAGCACCACCTGCTCATCTGCTTCAAAAACATCTATGATAAGGCCCGATGTCCCCGATTCTGCCGGCTGCAGGCACCCTGATAGCAAAAGTACAGGTATTATAGCCGCAACTATATGCCTCATTATACATAATTGTCGCCTGATGTATAATTGCTTATATTCATACATTCCCTTCAGAATTGTCCAGAACTCAAAACAACATTCGACACAGTGATGCACAAATCGAACAGGAAAACAAAGATCCCTCAGGCCTTCACTGCCCCTTGCCTATCACCCTTATTGTAGTCTCCTTTTCAGCCCTGTATCTGTAAACCAATTCAATTTCCACCAGAACTGTTGTTCTTGAACCGGGATTGGGGTTGGAGCCTGCCCTGACCTCGCATGTTATCTGGGCGCTCTTCCCTCTCCAGAGGTCAACTTCACCTGACCTGCATTCATCAAAGGCAACTCTTGGATCAGTCAGGCTGAACTGGCTCGGCAGCCTCAACCTCATCTCCACAGGGAAATCCCTGTCATCCCCCTGGTTGCGGTCGACTATGGTGCCTCCCTGCTCCCACTGGGTGTTTGTTATTTCAACAGACAATGAAAATGTGTCGTCATTGCCTGAAGTCGCTATGTCTGCGGCCCTGATCTCGACTGAAAGGGGCCCGCCTGTCGTCGACACTGTGCCTACATTCAGCCCCCTCCCCTGCAGCTTGAGCCTTCTCAGCTCATCAAGGTCAACAAGCTCTATAGACTTGATTATTTTTGTCGTGTAATCATATTCCACTAATGCCCTTGGGTGGAACGTGAACTCACTGCCCCTCTGGAGGCTCTGGGCCACTGCCTTGAACCTCGCTGTCTTTGCGCCTCCAGGCGTGTTCTGTTCTATGTCAACAGGCACAATCCTCCCCAGATTCGATATAGAAGGATTGATCTGCCACAGCGCAGGATCGATGCCAGATATCTTGGCCACCACATTCTCCGCGGGCCTTGCTCCCGTGTTCTCAACGCGGACATCAAAAGACACCCTCTGGCCTGAATCAACTGTCGCAAAATCAGAATCAAAAGCCGTTATCACAACTCCTGCTCCTGCTGTCCTC
>CAYJTA010000096.1:0-4341 GCA_964372825.1 uncultured archaeon
TATCCCCTCATCGGCCTGGCTCAAACCTCCCAATTTCTGTTTCAGTTTTTCGATCAATTCGTCCGGCCTTCCTTTCAGACCAATAAAACTTAAAATGTCAGATGCCTTCCTTTCCCCTATCACTCTGCCAAGCTCTTTTAAGGTTTCTTCCTTGCCAGCTTTCTCAAATTTGTCAAGAATCCTGAGGACAGGCTGTTCCTCATCTTTTTCCATTCCAGTGAATAAAAGAAGGCTGCCCAATAGTTTTCGGTTGTTAAGCTTTATGGAATATTCATTGAAACCGAGAGCCTGAAGGGCTGTGCATGCAACAGAAAGGCATTCGGCCTCGCAGTCCATGCTTGCTGAGCCGACTATATCGACATCGGCCTGCCAGAACTCCCTGTACCTTCCTGACTGGGGGTTGTCGTATCTCCATACCTGCTGGATCTGGTATCTCTTGAAGGGCTTGGGAAGCTGCGGATTGCTGGCTATCACCCTGGCCAAAGGGACTGTGAGGTCGAATCTGAGGCCCAGTTCCCTGTCACCCTTGTCCCTGAAATAGTAAATCTCGTTCTTTATGGCCTCCCCGCCGCCGCCTTTGGCTGAAAGAAGCTCCCATGACTCGAAGGCAGGAGTTTCCAGAGGCTGAAAACCAAAGCTTTCGAAGACCTTCCTCACGGTATCGATTATGTACTGCCTATTTATCATTTACTCAGGGAGGAAGTCCGTGGTTCCCCTGGGGGGCTGGAATTTGGGCATATTAACACCTTTAGGGATGTAGTTATTATTCAAGTTAACATCTTTCATTTAAGCTTCCCTATAGATTCCTCAACTCGTTTCAATATCTCTCCTGATTTTACTAAAGAAGCCAGCTTTTCTATGTCAGGATAAAGAGGCCTGTCTTCTTCAAGAAATGCTACATTTTCCCTCACAACACTGTATGCTGCCTTTACCCCTTTCCCTGGTCTGCCTCCTCTGAGGTCAAGGGCCTGGGCAGCAGCAAGCAACTCTATTGCGACGACGTAAGCTGTATTTTCTATTATTTTCCTTGTTTTGATAGCTGTTGTTGTACCCATTGAAACAAAATCTTCCTGATCTGCGGCAGTAGGTATGGAGCCTATGGCTGCTGGCGTTGACAGAACCCTGTTTTCGCAGACCAGCGATGCGGCAGTGTATTGCGGTATCATTATCCCTGAATTCAGTCCGGCTTCCCTTATAAGGAATCCAGGCAGACCTTCGTTAAGGTTTGGGTTGAGCAGCCTGTTTATCCTCCTCTCCGAAAGGACGGAAAGCATCGTTATGCCCGTACCTAACATTTCGAGAGGGAGTGCTATTGGAGTTCCCTGAAAGTTAGCTCCAGCAAGGTACCTGTAGCCATTGTCTTTTGGGACAAAAAGGGGGTTGTCTGCGCCAGCGTTAAGCTCAATTTCCACCTGTTTCCTGACATAATCAAGCGCATCTTTGATTGTGCCTACAACCTGCGGTGTTGAGCGGATGCTGTATGCATCTTGAACCCTTTCCTGCTTCAAAAGTATTTCAGAGCCTTCTATCAGCCTCCTTATGTTCTCTGCACATTTTATCCCTCCTTCAAAACCCCTAAGCCTGAGGATCTCCTCGTCAAATGCCAGAGTGACTGCCTTTAGGGCCTCGAAGGACATGGCTGCAGCTATTTCAGAAGTCTTGACAAGTATGTCAGAGTCATACATTTCAAGAGCAGCCATGCCTGCTATCAGATTTGAGCCGTTTATAGCTGCCAGACCATCCCTTATTTCGTATTTGATTGGCCTCATCCCTGCCTTTTCCAGAGCCTCATTTCCTGCCATTCTTTGACCTTTATAAAAGGCTTCCCCTTCACCCATTGGGACAAGCATAGCTTGGGCCAGAGGGGCAAGATCACCGCATGCGCCGACAGAAGTCTTGCACATCACAGGCGTTATTCCCCTGTTCAGCATCTCTGCAAGGAATTCAACAACTTCCAGCCTTATTCCGGAAACACCTTTGCAGAGAACATTTATCCTTGAGGCTATAGCAGCCCTCGACTCCTCTATGGTTGCCGGTTCTCCACAACCTCCTGCATGGCTGTATATCAGATATTTGGAGAATTTTCTGGCCTGATCTTCTGTAAGGAAAACCTTTGCAAGTTCACCTATACCTGTTGTTGTTCCATATGCTGGTTCTTTGTTGCGGAACATTGTTTCGACAACTTGCCTGCTTCTGGCAATTTTCTGTTTTGAGGTTTCTGAAATAGCTATCCTACAATTGAGCCTTGCTATGGCTACGAGTTTCTCTATTGTCAAGGCTTCGCCATCTAGTGTTATCATTGTCATATCATTCAATAAGACGCCCATTTGTCTCTGTCAGGATAAGGTGGATAATATGACTCTCTTGCGGCCTCATAAAGATTTGCAGCCCTCATAAAGACATCTCCTAATGTCTCATCCTCCCTATATCGAGATAGAAGCGAGAAGTTCCTATCATACAACAGATCAAGACATTTCTTTTTGGCCAATTCTCTTTCATTTTTTTGCGTCTCGGCCCAAGTTTCAATATCTTTAAACTCATTTTCCGATATTTCTCCTTTCATAAGTTTAATGCGTGCACGTTCCATTACTTGAGAGGCCCTTTTTATTCTGTCTTCTATCACAGTTTCGTAGTCCATTTTCAGGGCATACAAATCATCATAGCCTATAGTTCCTTTGATGAAGTTGTCCAAACCATTTAGGTATCTCGTGCTTGCTTCATCTATTTTCTTTCTTTCATCATCATCTTTTTCCTTGTAATCTGTCTCAGAATCGCTTTCTTTTGCCATAGTTTACTCCTTTTTTTCTATCAAAAAGGCCATGCCCGGGACTCGAACCCGTACTGGAGGCTTCACGGGCCTCTGTGCCAGCCTTTACACCATCCCGGCCATTCCCGAAAATCAGGAAAGCAATATTTTTCCTTAAATCAATGGCTATGGATATCTCAGAACCGCTGTCAAGGCCAAAATTTCTTCTTATGTCTGAGGGAATGGAGATTCTCCCCTTTGCGTCAATCCTTACGTTCCTGAAAATCAGATTTTTGAAGGGAGACTTTCCACTAACCAAATCGGCTATGAACTAGCCTCCTGCTCTTTTCTGTGACAATGAACTGAACCACCTTTCATGATAATCACCTGATATGTCTAATGGAAGAGCATGTATTTAAAAATGAGGTGGGACGGCCATCACAAAAGATAAGCTTTAACAGCCAGCCTGAGGGCTTCCCGAGCTTCAGATGGTGTAAGCTCCATGCCTCTGATTACTTTGCCAAGGGTACGTGTATTGATGCTTTTGTATCTTCCATCCTCTATAGTTGAAACAGACGCATGGCTTACTCCAGACCTGCGGGCAAGCTGTCTTTTAGTGTAACCTTTGCTCAGGCGTGCTTTCAGCAGATATTGTTCGAGTGTTAATCCTGTTTCTTCAACTTCATCCATTTCTTTCCCCAATTCTTCGTATTTGAGGATAGTAATGAGCTTGTTTATCTTTCTCCTGTACCTGCTGATTTTTGCCAAAGAGCTCTCGAATTCCGGAGAGCCATAACCATGCTTCCTGCCTTTGGCAGAGGCCCTTATGGTCTCGCCCTCACACTGATGAAGCTGATAAAGGAGATCTTCGAGAGTTTTTTGGTAAACTTCTAATGGCTTCTTTTCGCTGTTCATGAGAATCCTTCCAAAATTAAGAAATTTAAGCGTGGTGTAACCTTTTTCTTACACAAAACTCGCAATCCGAGTCTGCTGCCTTGCATGAAATGGTTCTGAAAAAGTTTATATGGTTTCTTATATTACCATGTGGTCACCATAAAGTTTATATAGTCTCCTGTGCCACTATAGATTATGGCTGGAAAAGGGAAATCAGGGGAAAAACAGAAAAAAATGCCATTGCCTGAGCTGGATGAAGCATACCAAAAAATCCTCATATGGTTCTTCACCTTTCCGGCAGAAGAAATAGGGCTGAGCGATCTTGCCAGGGCGCTTGGAATATCGAAAACAACGGCAAACGTGACGGCGGGCAGACTGGCCAATGAAGGGTTTTTGGCCATAAAGGTGATCGGGAGGGCATGGAGGATTTCCTGCAATCAGGCCCACATCTACAACTATTCACGAAAGATAGCATATAATCTGCTGATGATATATGACTCTGGCATACTGGAAAAAATCCGCAAAGTGATACAGAACCCGAGAGCCGTCATCTTATTCGGAAGCTACCGGAAAGGCGACAGCGCAGAGGGCAGCGACATTGACATAGCAGTCGAGGTGCTTGGGGACGAGGATGTCAAAGTGCTGCAGTTAGGGAAAATAGCAATCGGGTTCAGGGAAAATGTGCCTGTGAACCTCTATAT
>CAYJTA010000097.1:0-4340 GCA_964372825.1 uncultured archaeon
TAGGAAGAATATGAGTAAGAAACAGTGAGTGAATGGAAGGAAGGAGAGGAATAATTGCAATTATAATATGAAGGATAGAATCCATTATAAGGCGGGATAGATATGACAGACAAAAAAACAGAATCCAAAACTGACGGGATAGACAAGATAGTGGTGAAGAGGCTGGAGGATCTTGGCCACAATGTGATAGCGCAGCTCGGCCAGCAGAGGAACCCGGACATAGTCCTTCCCATAAGGGCTCTCAGCAATATCTTTTTCGACGAGCAGCACAAGATAATCAAGCTCGGCAACAAGGTCTCCCACAGGACATACCTCAATGTGGCCCACACAAGGAAGTTCATGCAGACATGCCTTGTGGCCTCTGAGTGCAAGAAGATAATAGAGCAGGATGTGACAACGTCCATCAGAGACCTGTATTATGCTGTCAAGAGGACAATACCCGGGACTGAGGAGAACACGGTTGAGGAGCAGGCTGAAAGCGATCCTATTATAGAAGACATAGAGGCAGCCCTGAACACCCTGAGGGAACAACTGCACCTTGTGGCGGACAGGAAGGGGTATGTTGCCGGGCCAATAACAGTGATTGATGCCGGGGATGAGATAGATGCGGCAAGGATGGGGTCCAGCGGCTGGGCCATACCGAGCAATGTGGAGAAGGAGATTATCAGGTTCAAGGACTGCTCTGCCGACTATGTGCTGGTGATAGAGAAGGATGCTGTCTGGCAAAGATTGAATGAGGACAAGTTCTGGAAAAAGCAGAACTGCCTTATACTTACAGGGAAGGGGCAGCCTGCAAGAGGAACCAGAAGGCTGATAAACAGGCTGCACAACGAGCTGAAGCTGCCCGTTTATGTGATCGCTGATGCGGATGTCTGGGGATACTATATTTACTCGGTCATCAAGCAGGGCTCCATCAACCTGAGCTTCATTTCCGACAGGCTTGGGACGCCTGAGGCAAAGTTCATAGGCCTGCTCACGCAGGACGTCAACAGGTTCAGCATACCCAAGAATGTCACGATAAAGTTGAACAAGGGGGACATAAAAAGGGCCCAGGAACTATTGAACTATGTCTGGTTCAGGCCGAAGGAGTGGCAGAATGAGATACAGCACATGCTTCAGGTGGGCTATAAAATGGAGCTTGAAGCCCTGTCGTCAAAGGGCATAAGGTTCATCAGCCAGGAGTACCTTCCCCGGAAGATAGACAACAAGGAGTTCATGCCTTAAGAATCTGTATACCAACTATTTCTCAGACAGACTTTGCAGAAAAAGAGGTGTTAAGATGCCGCTGAACGAAGAGCAGAAAAAGCAGGTAGAAGAACAGCTGCTGGCCCACAAACATGGAAGATACGAAGCGGATATCGTGTTGGCAGAGGGCTATGTGCTGCATGGCTTTGTTGTGCATCCTGAAGTGCTGAGGCCCGAAGTGATGACATCAGAATATCTTGCAAGTTACCTCTTTTCCAACAATAGCCTATATAGAAGCAAGGTAGCGATCGACATGGGTTGCGGCAGTGGCATTCAGGGCGTTGTGATGGGCCTCAATGGAGCCAAAGAGGTGCTGTTTTAAGATATATCTCCTGAAGCTGTGGAAAACACAAAAGAGAACATAAGAAAATTCGGCCTCTCTGGAAAATCCATTGTAGTGCAAGGTGATTTGTTCGAAAAGATCGGCAGGAAAGCCCATGTGATAGTCTTAAACCATCCTTTCTTCCCTGACAATCCTGTGGAAGGGCACAAGGTTTCAAGAGCAATGCTCGATGCCGGAAATCTTATTCACCGCTTTTTCGATGGGGCAAAGGAGCACCTGATGGATGGAGGGGTGATTGTCATGCCTTATTACAGCCTTGTAGGGAAGGTCAATAATCCGGCCCTGCAGGGGCAGGAGCATGGGTGCAGGATTGCAGGGGAATCAAAATCAAATGCTGTGTCAGGCCTGCAAAGCGGGGAAATTTCGATTTACTCGCTGAAACAGGTTTAAACAAATTTCGCTTAAATACATCTTCAGCCAATATAATATGCATTGGCCGGGTGGTATGCTATTCCTGAGTTTGACATCAACATAGAGAATGTGGTCGCCTTTGCCTCCCTTAACAAGAGATTTGACCTTGTCAGCCTTGTCGGGAAGCTTAAAGATGCTGAATATGACGGTGAAAGGTTTCCGGGAGCTGTGTACAGGATACCGGAGCCCAGGGTTTCTGCCCTCCTTTTTTCAAGCGGCAAGATTGTCTGCACAGGGGCCAAGAATATAGAGAGTGCGAAGGTTGCAGTCAAGAAGATAGTGGGCGATATAAGGGCGACAGGAGTTGATGTGCCTTACAAATACGATCTGGAGATAGAGAACATTGTGGCAAGCACCAAGATAAAGGCTGATTTGAATCTGGAAGAGATTGTCATGCAGCTGGAAAATACGGAATATGAGCCTGAGCAGTTTCCCGGCCTTGTCTACAGGGTGAATGAGCCGAGGGTCGCTTTTCTTTTGTTCTCAAGCGGCAAGATAATCTGCACGGGGGCGAGGAAAATAGAGGACATACACGAGGCCTTGGGAAAGTTCAAGGCCAAGATGAAAGAAATAGGTATAGATGTAAAACCTGAAAGGCAGGCAAAATGAATGCTTAGCACAAGTGAAGCTGATAATTTTCGATTTTGACGCTTCTTCTGATTCTTTCTCTTTTTTTGGAAAAAACTGACAGAAAGCTTTTAACCCTTTTCCATGAAATAAATCAAAAAGCGTTAACGGAAAAACGATAACAGGACTGTTTATATATCTTTCTGAAAATGCAGATTCTTTAGTTGTTTCACTTTAGATTCTGGAATAAAGAATGTGAAACAATCTTTTTGGCCGATTAAGGATTCTTATAAGTACCTGAACCAGCATCCATTATATATGGCAGTGGATGAAGAGATCAAAAAAATTGAAGAGGAGATTTCAACGACGGCCTACAACAAGGCCACTGAGAAGCACATATCAATGCTGAAAGCCAAGCTGGCAAGGCTGAGGGAGCAGGCCCTGGTGAAGCATGGCACGAAGCAGGCCGCAGGCTTCGGGGTGAAGAAGACAGGAGACGCGACTGTCCTGCTTGTCGGCATACCATCCGTGGGCAAATCGACCCTGATCAATGCCCTGACCAATGCCGCATCAAAAACCGCAGCCTATGACTTCACAACCCTTGACGTTATCCCGGGAATGATGGAGTACAACCACACCTTCATCCAGATACTGGACATTCCGGGAATAATAGAGGGCGCAAGCAGAGGCAAAGGGGAAGGGAGGAAGGTCCTTTCAGCCGCAAGGGCCGCTGACATTGTCCTTGTAATGCTTGACGGGACAAAGAATCTGGCCGGCCAGTATGAGATGATTGCAAAGGAGCTTCATGTTGCCGGGTTCAGGCTGGACCAGAAGAGGCCGGAAATAAAGCTTGCGAGAAAGGTTTCAGGAGGGATAAGCATCACATGCGACGTTTCTGTTGACAAAGGAGCGATAGAAGGCATACTGAAGGAATTCAGGATGCTGAATGCCGACATAGTTATCAAGGGAAAAATAACGGCGGAGCAGTTCATCGATTTCATGATCGGCAACAGGATATATGTGCCGAGCGTTGTCGCTGTGAACAAGGCTGATATCGCACCAAGGGAAAGAAATGCCAGTTGGATATATATTTCTGCGCTGAAGAAACAGAATCTGGAGGCCTTAAAGGAAGCGGTCTGGAAGAAGCTCTCTTTCACAAGGATCCGTCTCAAAAGGATTGGCCTGCCACCTGACATGGAAAAGCCTCTCATCATCAAGGCGCCATGCACTGTCGAAGACGTCTGCAGGAAGATACATGGAGACTTTGCGAGGTACCTCAAGTATGCAAGGGTATGGGGAAAATCCTCCAAGTTCGGGGGCCAGAAGGTCGGCCTGAAACACGCACTACAGGACGGGGATGTTGTGGAGCTGCACTCAAGGAAATAAAAACTGGTCAGTCAATAATCAAGATGAATGCAACTCTTTATCTGAAATATTTTTTGAAAAGGAATGAGAGGCCAAAACTTCAGAATAATGATCAGTATTCAATCCCCAATTCTGACTACTTTTCTCTCCCTTCCCTCAGCCTGGACGTCTTCGGGGAGAAGGCGGAAAGCCCCGAGGAATGGCTGGAGAGGGAGTGGGCGGCCAATTCTTTTTCATGCGGAAGCCCTGAAACTGGCAGTGCAGATGCAACTGACGAAGAAGAAACATCAGAGGAATGGCTGGAAAGGGAATGGAATTCGGGCACAAGAACTGGCGACATTTTCCCGGAGACCGTAAACCTCGAGGCCGAGCAGGAAAAAAGGGCAATCAATTATAACTCTTATGTGCC
>CAYJTA010000098.1:0-4324 GCA_964372825.1 uncultured archaeon
TCGGCGACGGAGTTGAGGTATTGGTCGGCGTAGTGTTTCCAGTGGGAGAAGGCGAGCCGCTTGGAGACGGAGACCCTGAAGGCGACGGCGATCCTGAAGGACTTGGAGAAGGCTGCTGGCCGGTCTGGCACTGGCCCTGCTGGCAGAGGCCGGGCAGGCACTGGAGGAAGGCCGTCCACTGCAGGCAGTTGTTGTTCCTCTGGCATATCTCCGACAGGTCGGCAAAATTGGTGGAGCATCTCCTGTCACCTTCCCTCTCGCACTGGAACTGGCATGTCGGCTGCGCTGCTCCTATATCGCATTGATTGGTAGTGACATTCATTAGAGCCCACATTTCTGCCTGAGTCAAAGTCAAGCCCAGAACAGGCTGGCCATTCCCCCAATCTTGCAACATCGCATCCCTTTCTGCTGGATCAAGCCTTCTGTTCCTGTTCGATGCCTGAACATTGGTGTCATAATGCCCTGCAAGCTGCCTTACCCTGCCGGCATTGAGAGTCTGTTCGCATGTCTGCTGCGAAGGGGGCGATCCGGTCGGTTCCCCCCTTTCTACGCAAGCGTTGTTCGGCGAGCGGCATTCTGTATTCTGCGGGCAATCTACATTTCTCCAGGAAACGGGGCTGCCCCGATTTGCCAGGGGAGCGTTGATATCCAGGAAATATTCCTGCACTTGGGTGAACCCTGTCCCCGTGCTGGCGCCACCACAGACATCAACAGAGGGGGCTGTAATCACCATGCTCGGGGGGTTGGGCGGGTCAAATATGAAGACACGTCCCCTTGTTCTCGGATTGTTGTTAGGGTCGTCATCCCTCCAGCGCCATGTGGCTGTTCCATTTGAGCACCTCACATCGGCCTGATTCGTTTCCCATGAGCATGTCCATCCTGCTGACGGCGAAGGACTCTGAGTGCCTTGGCCGCCACAGCGGCCCGCAAGGCATACATTGGCGCCGGTGCATGTGTCATTTCTGGCCCATGCATAGCATGCGCCACCTATAAGCTCGCACCTCTCCGCAACAGTAGTGCTGAAGGGGCTGCACCTCAGCTGGCCTCTCTCGCCGGGCTGGCAGCCTGATTGTGAGCAGGCTCCCGGGCCGTCTATAATGCATTGATTGTTACTGAGGCTATTAAGGTCGAACACCTCCTGCTGCGTGACCAAGCTTCCAGACACTACCCTGTTGTTCGCCCAGTCATCAGTAGCCGCAGAAACCTCAGTTGCATCAACCCTGCCGTTCCTGTTGGAAGCGGCCACATTCCTGTCATAATGCCTTGCCAGCACCCTTACCCTGCCCTTGTTCAGCGTATCCTCGCATATATCACCCCCAAGAGCAGTCAGGGAGCCTTTGCCTATATCGCACCCCTTGTCCCTCAGGCTGTCCAGATAAAAGAGATCATCCTCTGTAAGCTGCTTTCCGAGCACGGCCTTCTTGGCCGAAAAGTCGCCTATGGCCTCGAAGATCTCCTTTGAATCGAACTTCCTGTTCCTGCCTGAGGTCCCGCTGGCCTTTGTGTCATAGTACAGGGCAAGCTTTTTCACTCTCTCATCCGTGAGCATTTCGCTGCAGTCTGCCCCAAGCTTCGCATTGTAAATATAAATGGGCGTCTCATAGCTGTTCCCGTCGAAAGAGAGGTGCAGGGTGTGCTGCCCTGTCGGAATCTCTGGAGGGAGCCTTACTGACGCATAATTCCTGCCCCTCTTCACGGCCACAAGCTGCATGCTCTCTCCATATTCCAGATCAAGGCTGGCAGAGGCTTTCTTGAAGGTCACAGGGCTTGAAATAAGGAGCTTCTTGCCGGAAAAGATCCTGTCAGGCCTCCTGAAGCCCTCCGGATAGAAGTAAGGCATGTCGATCTCAACTGTCAGGCCTCCTGGAATCGTGTTCGAGGCCGACAGGTCATCAAGGACATTTTCTCCATTATTGACAGCCATGCCCGTATCTGAAACCCCGAAATAAGCGACAGTGAAAAAAAGCAGGAAAGCGAGGAATAGCAGTGCGGGAGAAAGAACATAACTTCTTGTTTTGCCTTTTTCCGGTGTCATCAATATAATCTTGTTGAAACCCGCTTAAAAGTGTTTGCAGGCTGAGCGGACTCATTTCCCCTCTTCATAGATCTTCGCCTCAGCTATGCCGTCCTGCTTCTGGTATTTCCCGCCCCTTTTGTCATACGGCCTCTCGGCAGGCGAAGAGAGCTTATGGAAGGCGAGTTTAGCGATCCTCATTCCCGGATAAAGGGCCACAGGCATCTTCCCTATGTTGGTCATCTCAAGGACAAGCCTTCCCTCCCATCCCGGGTTTATGCTCGAGGATGTCGCATGGACCACGATCCCCAGCCTCCCAAGGCTGCTCCTCCCGTCCACGGCCCCCACAAGGTCAGAGGGCATTTTTATATATTCCTTGATGCTTGCCAGCACGAACTCATGGGGATGGAGGATAAAATGCTCATCATCCTTCTTTTGCACAATTTCAGTATAATCCTCAACCTTCTTCTTCACATCAATATAAGGGGTAGAAGTGACCTTGAATATCCTGAACTCGTTCCCCAGCCTCAGGTCTATTCCGGCAGGCTGTATCTGGACGTCAGGGTCGTCCAAAGGCTCAACTATGACGCTGCCTTCCTCCAGCCTCTTCCGTATCTCATGGTCAGGCAGTATCATAGAAAAGACATGGAAATGAGGATATATAAAACAATTTCACCTATTGCTGAACCCATCTAATAACTTTATTGATGGTCATGAATGCTCTCTGAATAGCTCGGATTCAGTCCATGCCCAGAAAAAGGAATCACAATAACAGATCAGGCCCCATCCGAGGCGAGAATGCGAATTTATAAGCCTTGGCGACCAATAGATATCTGAAAGGATGAAACAACCCATAGCTATAATTGCTGTCCTAGGGATTTTAGCTGCTTTCTTATTGCTTTCTTCGCAGGCTGATGTGGATGAGAAAACCCATCTGCAGGAGCTTACTGACAACCAGCTGGATGAGCAGGTTGATCTGACAATCGCCAATAATAACGGCATGACAGAGAATGAGGCCCTTGCCCTTGCCGGCATACCGAGCAAAAGCGTCTCCTATGAGGGCAAGTATGCCGTAAAAGTCAAGACAGCTCCGCCCATAAGGATGGACTGGGTGAGCTGCCAGGCATCAGGCGGCCTTGACTACTCCTCTAAGGGAAGGACGACGCAGAGATACCGCTATGGCTCGAAGGACTCGACCATTGTATACGAGGACAGGTGCTCAGAGAATACGCTTTATGAGTACTACTGCACAGGGAGCAGGTTTGAGATTAAGGCTGTCTCATGCGAGTTCGGATGCGACAACGGGGCATGCATAGCAAAGGAAGCCCAGCAAACTGCACAGCCTCAGGCCGGAAACCAGTCCAGCTGCAGCGACACAGACAACGGGGATACGCCATACACCAGGGGAACAGCATCATCCGGCCCATTCAGCGCCACAGACTGCTGCACGGCCTCAGGAAGCAGCCAGTGTGCGCAAAACGGCGCCAAGCTTGTCGAAAACCACTGCATCAGCGGCAGGATGAGGCAGACATCCTATACCTGCAGCTGCGCCAACGGGGCATGCACAAGCAATATCACAGGCTTCACACTTCTTCCTGCATGCACTGACACAGACAACGGCATAAACTACAATGTGAGGGGGCAGGTTGTGACAGGAATCACAGGCGCATATGACTGCTGCCTTGACTCTCCTGCTGCAGGCCAGTGCAAGAACTCAGCGCCTTATGTTGCCGAGAACTATTGCAGCGGCGATGATGCTGCCCAGGCATATTACAGATGCCCCAATGGCTGCCAGAACGGGGCGTGCCTTCCATCTCCAACACAGCCTCCCAGCCAGGCAAGGGATTATGAGAGATAGCAGCCCTGATGCTTTTTCCTGATTTCCCATGCTTATAGTATCCTGATTCTCTTGCCATCATTGTTCAAGTAATAGGCATCTGCATAATAAGGCCCTTTTCGCTATCCAGAAACCATTTTTGTGATTTTCTGTTCTTATGGCTCTTGATGACGATTTTTAGCTGATTACGCAAATGACCTGATAGACAGAAACTTTCCAAAAGAAGGACACAAGCGCATCAATGGATCTTCACTATCTTTTCCTTCGAAAATATATCGCCAACTTCCACTCCTATCTCCCTGCAAAGAGAGGAAGGGATGCCTATGTCGGCCACATACAGGCTCCCCGCATATTTCTTTGAGGTTTCCTTGAGCAGGCCCGTCTTCGGAAGCCCGAAGCTTATTGTAGCAACTGCAATAATGGCGCTTTTCGAAGGGATCCCTGTTGTCGAATCCAGTCCGGAAGGGACATCT
>CAYJTA010000099.1:0-4293 GCA_964372825.1 uncultured archaeon
TGACCGTGTAAAAGGCGTCATGGATCGTTTGGGTATTCCAGAGGACATGCCCATAAGGCCTTCATAATGCGGCGTCGTCCTGTATGCCCCCAGCACCATCTCCTTTTCGAATTTTCCGCTGTCCTTTTCAAAATCCAGTACCATGCCAATCCTTCCGGAAACCTTCCCCGGATAGGCCGGCATCCCATAAAACACTTTCTGCTCCCTGTAGTCCTTCCTGAGCTTTTCCATTCTTGGAGCCACATGATCCATGGCCTCCCTTCCCGACACAAATATCTCATCCTTGCCCATTGTTGACCAGAGGAATGCGTTCATCCTTCTGGCCAGATCCTCCCTGTCAATTTTCCCTGTTCCAAGAAGCTGCATGTAGTCCATCGACAGCATCATTTCTGTCTCCCTTTTCGTCAGCTCATAGCGCCTCATCATTTCTTTCCTGAATTTGTCAAGATCATATGCGGCCCTTGACATTGCCACATTCTTCACCTCCTTCATCACCACCAGCTTGCGCAGGCTATCGAAAAGCAGCTCATACTCTTGATCCAGTCCCAGCTCTTCTATCAGCCTCATCCTTTCTGATTCCAGGGTTTCTTCGTCAGGAGGAGGCTCATATTCCTTTCCCTTCTTTATGATGGCCGCAAGCCTCCCTACAAAATTCTCCAGCTTCCATATGGGCCCTATCCATTTGTATGGCACATGCTCATACGCCCTTGTATGCTCCTCCAGCCTTCTTTCAATTCCAGGATATTCATGGAGGCCTTTCAGGATGCTTTCCTTGTCTTCCCTGAACAGCTCCATGCATCTCCCATCCTTCCTGATACTCTCTGCTATTCCAAACAGGGCCTCGTTCTCTTCCACAGAAGGGGAGCGGTAATTGAAGTTTAGCAGGCCTGAAAAATAATCCCCGAAATTGTCCGCCTGACCCCTTTTTTTCAGCGTGTCAAGGAGGAAAGGGGTTATTTTTCCTTCAATAACCCTCCCTCCGAACAAAGGTATGGAGGAATATGTCCCAAGCTCCCAGTAGCTATCAGTAATATCTTTGAACAATTCTGCAAGCCTGCCTTCATCCAGCCTTTCCAGGTCAAAGCTGTGAAGCCGTCCCGATGCGCCAACCAGGGTGACAGCCCTTCTGTCATTTTCCGCTATCAGATCGCCAATCAGGCCGGGCCTCTCCTGCAGCTGCCCAAGAAAACTTCTCTCAAATGTCCTGATATCCTCATTACGGAAGTATTTTGTCGACTGACCCCTCTCCCAGAAATGGTAAGTCCTCATCCTTGTGCCAAAAAGCTGCTGGAATTCGCAGCCTTCCAGGGCATTTACCCTGTGGATCTCGAGGGTGAGAAAAGGAGAAGAACCTCCGGGTCCAATGTTCCTAAGCCACAGCCACCAATCATCATCCTTTTCTTCCTCTGCCATATGACAATCCCCCGCTGTTCAGCGCCTGCACAAATACCCGCCGTCAACCGGAAGGTTCTGGCCGGTTACATAGCCACCTTTATCCAGTGCAAAACAGCATACCCAGTATGCGACATCTTCAGGCCTTCCAAATCTCCCCAAGGGTATGTCCTTCAGATATCTTTCCTTCTCCTTCCTCGGTTTTCTTCCGAATATTCCAGCATCAATGTGTGTTGGAGAGATGCAGTTGACTGTTATCCCAGAGCGTGCAAGTTCTACAGCAAGCTGCTTTGTATCAGCTATTACAGCAGCCTTCGAGGGCGAATAGCCAGAGCTTGTGCCTGCTGTCTCCGCCCTTATGGAGCCGATGTTTATTATCCTTCCATACCCTTTTCTCATATATTCCGCTGCAGTCACAGAGCAATGTATGGTTCCAAAGTGGTTGGTTTCCATCTCTAATCTCATACCCTTCATCAAATCTTTTCTGGCAGAATTCCGGATGTTTTTCCCCGCTGTCAATCCGGCGCCATTCACCAGTATGTCGATGGATCCAAGCTCATCATAAATTTCCCTGAATGCAGCCTCAATTTCTTCCAATTCCCTTACATCAGCACTTATCCCCCTGTACGGCCTTCCTATCTCTCCGACTTCATGGGAAAGTTCTTTCAACCCCTTTTTATCTTTCGCTATCGCCCCTATGGCCGCACCATGCTCGGCTAAAGCTATTGTTATTGCCCTTCCCAACCCTCCTGTTGCGCCGGTCACTATGGCTACATCCTCTTCAAGATCAATTACCGGCCTGTATATCTCTTCAGGTTTGGTGTCCATGATGGACTATCAGAACAAAGCTTTATATATATTCTCAATATAAATTATATAAGTTATATTATGGCAAAAAGCACAAGGAAGGTGATAAGGCAGGGGAACAATGCGCTTACAATCACCCTCCCGAAGGAATGGGCCGACAAGTACGGCGTAGCGGCAGGCGATGTGCTTTCAATAGAAGAGCATGCGGCAGCCCTCATAATAAACCCGGAGGGGAAGAAGTTCTCGAAGAAGATCAGGCTTGATGCCAAGGGCCTGAACGACAGGATGCTGGAAGGCTCCCTAGTGATATTGTACAAGGCAGGCTATGACGAGATAGACGTCGTTTTCGATGACACAAAAACAATCCTGGCCATCCAGCAGATCATCAAAGAAAGGCTGCTGGGCTATGAGATCATAGAGCAGACGCACAATACCTGCCAGATAAAGACGATTTCAAATGCCCTCGAAAGCGAGTTTGACACTGTCATGAGGAAGGTCTTCATAGTGACGCTTTCCCTCGCAAAGAACAGCCTTGCGATGGCCAAAGCCAATAAATTCAGCAACCTGAAGGAGCTTGTGGCCCTTGAAGAGACTTCGGACAAATTCATCTCCCTCTGCCACCGCGTGCTGATAGAGAAAGGGCACAAAGACCAGAGCAAGACAATCTTCCTGTACATCGTGCTGTGGGTGATGGACAGGGTGGGCGACAGGTACAGGGACATATGCGAGTATCTTTCATCGAGGCACAGCGACAGCACAGGCCTGAGCCCGAAGCTCCTGACATTCTACGCCTCAGTCAACAAGCTGCTGGAGGACTTCTATGACGTCTTCTTCGACTACAGCAAGGACAAGATGCTGAAACTGGCCGAGGTGGAAAGATACCTGAAGACCGCCGAGGAGATGATCACAGTCGCTGTGGGTAAGGAAGCAGCCGTCCTGGAGTACCTCATAAGGATACTCGAGGCCATAAACGGCATGTACAGCTCCACCATAGGGCTGAACAGCTAGACTTGCCATGTTTGCCTAAACATTTATGCCTTATTTTTGAAAGTTACTTATGATAAGAGCCGTAATATTCGACATGGACGGCGTGATTTCAGACACACAGAAACTGCACGCTTCAGTGGAGGAGGAGCTGCTCAGAGGATATGGAATAAGAATGGGTTCCAAAGAGATCACGCAGAAGTATGCCGGCTTCTCAGACAGGGAGCTTTTTGAGGACGTATTTCATAGCCATAGAATATCCATTGATGTCAATAGAGCCATCAGGGAAAAGTGGGACATGATGATGGCCCTCGCAAGCGGCAATATTTCTCCTGTTTCAGGAGCAATGGGATTCATAGGCGATCTGGAAAAACAAAAATTCAGATTAGGGGCGGCATCATCCTCCCCTCTTATGTTCATTGAGCTGGTGCTCTTCGAACTGAAATTAAAAGGAAGGTTTGATATAATTGCGAGTGCAGAGGAGGTGAAGCACGGAAAGCCCAATCCTGATGTATTCTTACTGGCTGCAGAAAGGCTTAATGTGCAGCCGCAGGAATGCGTAGTTATAGAAGACGGCTTCAACGGCATGCTTGCCGCAAAAGCGGCAGGTATGAAATGCATAGGATTAGTAGAAGATGTGCAGCACATTTATCCGGCAGATCTGCTTGTCAATGATTTAAAAAAACTGACAGCTGAAAAGATCAGAAGATTATAGCCATCCCCTACACCGTTTATCCAGTAAGTCCAGTCATCATCGCATGATTTTTTGGTAACTTGCGGCCAAAAGCGTGTTTGTAGCTCCACCATAGGGCCGAACAGCCAGGCAATCCGGCAACAGCTTTTCCTGTTCTATCCTTTCAAGACACAAACTAGCATTGGGAGTGCATTTTTATATAATTATATCTTTTTTATATTTTGCTATTTGTTATATTTTAAAATTATTAAAAGATATAATTCTGAAGTTTATCATATCTTGAGGGCAAGCAGCCTTTCCTGTGCGAGGTTTATGAAAAATGTTGCATACACAAGATTTTCCAGGCAGGAAACGGCAGAAAATTTAGAGGATTTTTCTCATTCCGGGAATGGAAATGGAATGAGACAGTATTCTAG
>CAYJTA010000100.1:0-4244 GCA_964372825.1 uncultured archaeon
CTGTGCATGCAAGGCATCTCAGGAAGCCCTGCCTTGTGGGCGTGCAGGGCCTGGAGTTTGCGTTTGCCCATGGCGAACCAGTCATGCTTGATGCGAACAATGGGGCTGTTTACCGGCTGACAGAGAAGGAGTTTTCAGAGATGCAGAAACAGGGGGTGAAGGAGCAGCAGCCGGAAAAAAGGGGGGTTATTGCCAGAAAAAGATACAGCAGGCCGGATATCAGCGGCCCTCATGTTGTAAGGATAGAAGAGGCAGGGCAGTACAGCAGGGATCTGGTGGGCAACAAGGCGCTGAACCAGGCAAGGCTGGCGGGGGTCTATTATGTCCCTGAAGGCTTTATCGCCACCTCTGCTTTCCATGACCGTGTGATAAAGCAGACAGGCTTCGAAAAACATCTGAAAAGACTTGCCAGGGATCTCAGAAGGCCTCTGGAGGAGAGGGAATTCAGGCAGATAAGCGAAGAGTATACAGGACTTGTGGAATTATTTCCTCTTGAACTGTTTGACGAACTGATAGAGCACTATAGCAGGCTTGAACCGCAAAGCCTGAAGATTGTCAGGAGCAGCTCCACAGAGGAGGACAGGAGGAGGAGAGGGGAAAAGATAACGTTTGCAGGAACATACGAGAGCATCGGAGGTGTTGGGAATCATGCGGATTTCAGGAAAGCGTGCAGGGATGTCATGGCTTCCCTGTATGGGCCCAACTCTCTGGGCATCATGAGCAGATATGGGATCAGTCCCCGGACTCATTACATGCCGCTGCTCGTGCAGGATATGGTGAATGGCGAAAAATCAGGGGCCATATTCACATCCGCCGGAGCAGGCAGTGGGAGAAATAATCGCATGCAGATAGAAGCCTGCTATGGCCAGCTGGCCCCGCTGATGGACAACCAGCTCAGTCCTGACTTGTATGTGCTTGAGAGAGAAACAGGAAAACTGGTGGACAGGAAGCCTGGAAGCCAGATGAGAATGAAGGTCATTGAGAACGGGAGGATGGTTGACAAGGATGTTGAAGAGAAGATCGTCCTCCAGGAAAAGGAACTTTTCGAGCTCTGGCACGCAGGGCGGGATATAGAGAAACGGTTTGGCGGCTATCCGCAGGACATTGAATTCATGTATGCGAGGCCCTCGGCAGTGGCAAAGGATGTGGGCCTGACTTTGTACATACTCCAGAACAGGGATCAGCTCGATCCTATCATGGCGGAGGTATAGCATGAGAATGAAATATTTCATCAACAGGGACATGAGTGTGCTTTTCGAGCATATGATACAGACAGGCATAAGGAAATACACGGAACAGGCTGTCGGTTCCGGCTTCAACTTCCGCTACAGGAAGATTGACAACAGCCTGATATATCATGAGGAGAACGAGCTCAAGGAGATTGGAAGGATTGTTTCTGAAAGGGCCGGAAAGGATCTGGGGTACCTGATGGATATATGCGACGGCTGCAGGGCGGCATGCGAGAACCTTGTTGAGACCGGAAGAAATATCGGAAAGAGACATGAAAATGCCGGCGGGAATGCGACGGCAGAACAGCTCAGCGGCATGCTTAGGCAGTATTTTGGCGTCCACAGGAAGGCCATGCCTTATCTGCCCTTGTTTCCCGCTGTCATTGACAGCCTTGCAGAAAAGCTTTTTGATGAGGAAATGGAGAGGGCAGGCATAACCGGGAACGGGAGGAATGAAGTAGACGCCTCTCTTGTCTCATGGGGATATGCGGATGATGAGAGGGCTTCCCTGAAGAGACTTGCTGGGGAGGTGAGGAAAAATAAGGCTGCTGAAACTCTTTTTGGGAATTGCGACAAGGAGGCAATAAAAGAGCTTGGCAAAGCGGCGCCGGACCTGTATGAAGCCATCGGAAAGCACGCTCGTGAATACGGCTGGATCAGCATCCATCACCTGAAAGGGAAACCCTTGGGAATGGAGGATGTAATGAAAAGGGTGGGGGATGAATTGAAAAGCGATGGCAGGGATAAGGGATTTTGCAGGGAGATGATCGGGATGGAATTCCTGGAGATGATGGAGAGGTTTGGGTTTGATTATCATGCTGGAAAGAGGCTTGAAGTCATAAGGAGCCTGAGGCACTGGAGAAACTCGAGAAAGAGCTATATGGACAAGTCTGCCGGCTACATGATGGGAATATTCAGGGATGCGGAGGAAAGGCTTGGGATAGGAGAATATGACAGTACCTACTTGACAACCGGGGAGATTGCCGACGGCATGGAAGGTAAGCTTTCACAGAGGGATCTGGAATCCCGGATTGATGAAAGAAAAAAGGGATATGCGATGATAATGGCTGATGGTGTTATCGGCGTGTTCGGGAATGCGGTTGAACAAAGGCCCTGCAGGGAATATGGGGAGCTTACCACAGGGGAAGTGAGGGGAATGGGCCAGATGAAAAGGGTTGTGGAAGGCCATGTGAGGGTTATAAGACGCAAGGAGGATATTGATGGGATAGAGAAAGGAGAGATAATTATAACCCCGACGCTTAGCGGAGATTATCCGCTTTCAAGGGTCAGGGCAGTTGTTGCTGAGGAAGGCGGCATGACCGCCCATATCATTACCCAGTGCAGAACGCATGAAATTCCTGTCATCCTGAGGGCCGCATTTGCCACGAGGATGTTCGAGACAGGCGATTATGTGAGATTTGATGAAGGAAAAGGCATAGTCAGGAGGATTGGCTGGGAAGAAAAAACATCACCCGGCAAGAATTGAATTATGTGTTACTGACAGTTTTTCGAGGTTAAGCGAGTTCAATATTGAAATTTCCTCAAGCCAGAAAGCCAAATGCATCAATAACCTTTTTTAGCAGGCCACCATATTAATAATAATCGATGAAACAATTATTCTCCTTTTTCATGCTCGCAATAAGCCTTGCCTTTCTTGCCTATCCTGTCTCTGCCGACCTCGACGTCCAGCTGTTTGTGGCCAAGACCATTTACAGCGGCGGCGAAAGGATGGAGCTGGGAGGGCATGTCGTCAATCTCTCGGCAGACAGCAGCAGGATACCCAATGCCAATGTGACGCTTTCTGTGACGAACAGCACCGGCTCAAGCGTGAACAAT
The DNA here is from genome assembly GCA_964372825.1 of uncultured archaeon. GTDB lineage: Archaea > Aenigmatarchaeota > Aenigmatarchaeia > QMZP01 > QMZP01 > JACPNN01. The sequence goes on from CAYJTA010000100.1 coordinate 3,066, forward strand.
TATACGCTCACAGCAGGCTCTGACGGCTATTTCTATTCCCGCAATGACTACTCCCTCAACAGCACGCTTGTAAGCGCCCCCACAACAGCAGGGAATTATACGCTGACGGCAAGCTATTCCTCCGGCGGGGCAAACTACAGCTCATATGTGATAATATATGTGTTCTCGAACACGACGGTGGACGAGATACTGCTCTCCCTCAACAAGGCCATCTACCTTTCAGGCGAAAGCATCTCCGTTGATATTTCTGTAATAAGGAAATCAGGAGGGTTGACCATTCCTGTCGCCAATATGTCGCTTAACGGGACGCTAAGAAAGACAAGCGATGATTCATTGCAAAGCAGCTTCAGCTGCACGTCAAACAGCATGGGCAAGTGCTCCCTCGCCCTGGCGGCCCCTTCGACCTCAGGCGGCTATTACATAGAGGCCGGCAGCTATGCAGGCTTCACCACATTCCGTGTGCTGCCCTTCGAGGTGGATGTCGTCACGAAGGACGATACAGGGACAAACCTCAAGGATGTGTTCAGGAAAGGGGAGAATGCATATGCGGAAGCCAGCGTGAAAGTTAACGGCAGCCATGTGACAAGCGGCACATACACAGTCACAGGCACGGTAAGGGACTCAAGCAACAGCCTCGTGCACACCTTTACGGGCTTTGCCCTCACAGCCAACAATTCATATATCAACAAGGAGCAGTTCAGCATAGGCACAGGCGCAAGTTCAGGAACCTACAGGATAGATGTCACTGTCGCCAAGGCAGGCGGCGAGTCTGTAAACGGCAGCGCTCTCTACAGCGTAAAGGACTGGACGCTCTCCTTCAGCAAGTCAGCTACTATATCAGGCTTTGAATACGGCTATGTCGCCTTCCCTTCCACGCAGGTGAATTTCGAGGCCACGCCCATCGACAGGGCTTCAGGGTCTGTGATAACAGGGCTTGCAGGCAATTTCACAGTCAGCGTCAAAAACAAGATAGGCAGCACGGTTTCAAACGCTACGGCCCAGTACAATTCCTCATGCACCTGCTACACGTTCAATTTCACCACTTCCCCCATTACAGGAACATACATGGTCAGCGTAGGCCTCACATACAGCGGCGAAACCCAGACCATGGAAAGGCTGATCACAGTCAGCGACAGGACTGCAACAGCAAGGACGACTGACAGGGAGGGCCTGAGAAAA
>CAYJTA010000101.1:0-4243 GCA_964372825.1 uncultured archaeon
CCTATGACCCGTGCATGTCATGCGCCAGCCACTTCCTGAAGGTGAGGTGGGAGACGGGATAGCGGTGAAGGCTGCATATGCCGGCGTAATATTTTTCATCATGCATGCTGACGGCATAATTCATCCTACAATTTCGGTTATTTTCCTTTGCCTTTGCTTATTCAATAAATCCTGTATCCTCTTTTCTGCAATCTGAGCATATGCTTCCTCTATATCATATCCGACATACAGCCTGCCAGACAACAATGAAGCGATTGCAGTTGTCCCGCTTCCGATAAAAGGATCCAAGACCATATCACTCTCGAATGTGTAGAGCTTTATGCATCTCAGGGGCAGCTCTATTGGGAATGGTGCAGGATGGCCTATTTTTCACGCTGGCACAGCCCCGAAAGTCCAGACGCAGTGAGTGAACACCAAAAACTCTTCCCTGCTGATTGTTGGCCTCCTGCCCTCATGATTTGCCCTTGAAAAAGAAGCCTTGGAGAAAACCAAAATATACTCATGAATGTCCCTCAGGATGGGATTTTTGGGCGACAGCCAGCTTCCCCATGCTGTTGAGGGGCTTGCCGTAGATGCCTTGTTCCATATTATCTCCCCTCTCATCAGGAAACCTGTTTCCAGAATGTCCTTTATTATGAAGGAGTGGAGGGGCAGGTAGGGTTTTCTTCCCAGGTTTGCTATGTTGATGCAGGCCCTGCCGCCTGGAACAAGAACCCTGTGAACCTCTTTCCAAACCCGTGACAGGAAATTCCTGTACTCCTTAAGCGTGAGGTTTTGATCATATTCCTTTCCTACATTATACGGAGGTGATGTGACCATCAGGTGGATGGAATTGTCGGGCAATTCTTCCATTTTTTCGCTTGATTTGCAGAATATCCTGTTGATGTTTTCTTTGGGCATCCTGTTTTCAGTAAATTCCACGCTGTTGTCTGTTTTGAAATCCTCATACAAGCGGCTTTTATAAAATTTCGAGGAATCGTGGCTCATCCTGCCGGGCGAGCCGAAGGAGCTTGTTTCGGTTCTGTTCTTCCTTTTATGCTTCATCTTTCTCGGCCTCCTTCATAATTGGCCAGTTTAGCATATATTTGGCGGGAAGCATAAAAATAATGCAGAAAGGTGTCATGGAATGCCTGAAGCTGAAGCATACGACTTGATAATAATCGGGGCCGGCCCTGCAGGCCTGGCAGCGGGCCTGTATGCCGGCAGGGCAAACTTGAAGGCCATTGTTTTCGGTTTTCCCAGCAGGAGCAACATGGCCAAGGCCAAAAGGGTTTTCAATTACCTTGGTTTCCCTGAAGGGGTCGGAGGGGAGGACTTCCAGAAGGAATCAGTGAAACAGGTCCAGAGATACAAAACGCTGGTGGAGGAGAAAGAGGCCGTAAGCGTGGACAAAACAGGCAACGGCTTCACTGTGAAAACTTCTGACGAAAACATTTACCAGGCAAAGGCCATAATAATCGCATGCGGGAAGTCTTACAAGAGGATAGGCCTCAGGAATGAGGAGGCTTTTGTTGGGAAAGGGGTGCATTACTGCGTCATATGCGATGGCTACTTTTATAAAAATAAAAAAGTTGCTGTGATTGGAAACGGAAACTATGCGGCAGAAGAGGCTCTGGAATTGCTTTCTTATACAAAAAATGTTACTATATTTTCGAACAATGAAACAATTGGGATATCAGAAAATTTGCTGAAAAAATTGAAAGAAAACGGTATCGGCTTCACTGAAGGAAAAATTTCAGCCTTCGAAGGGGATAAATTTTTTAAAAATCTTCTGATGGCGGACGGCTCAAAAGTCCAGCTTGACGGGGTGTTCATAGCTGTCGGTGTGGCCTCTGCATCTGCTTTCTCTAACAGGCTCGGAATAGGGATGGACACGGCAGGGAATATAGTTGTGGACAGGGACGGCAGGACGAGTGTTGAGGGCGTCTTTGCAGCAGGAGATTGCACAGGAGGCAACCCGCAGGCCCTGAAGTCGGCAGGAGAGGGATGCAATGCCGCCCTGGCCGCTGTGAAGTTTGTCAGGGGAAGGAGCGTATATATAGATTATAAAGAAGAGTGATGCAAGTGAACAGAAAATGGTTCTACGGAAAAATACTTGTTGCAATTATCCTCTTCTCGCTTGCCTATATAGCGCCTATTGACCTCCAGCCTCAGGCTAGAGCTACTCTTGCGATAACGCTCCTTGCCATGGCACTGTGGATATCAGAGGCCATGCCTCTTGAGGCGACTGCAATACTTGTGGCCCTTCTCCTTGTCGTTGTGGGGGGCTTCCAGGCGGATGCAGTTTTTGCCCAGTTCTTCGACCGTGTTGTCGTCCTTGTGCTGGGGGGTTTTGCCATCGCTGTTGCCATGAGCAGGCATAAGCTGGATGAGTATCTCGGCTATAAAATCCTCGGAAGATTCGGGGCTTCTGCAAAGTCCGTCCTTCTGGGGACAGTTGCTGTAACATCTTTCCTCTCCATGTGGATGAGCAATTCCGCTGCTGCGGCAATCATGATGCCGATAGCGGTTGTTCTTCTAAAGAAAAATAAGCTGAGAAAGATGAATTCTAATTTTGCCAAGTCAATGGTCCTTGCCGTCGGCTATGGAGCTACAATAGGCGGGATAGGCACGCTGATAGGCAGCACGCCGAATGTCATCACCCAGAAATTCCTGGCCGAAAAAGGGATAGCCTTCGGTTTTGTAGAATGGGGCGTGAGAGGCTTTCCGTTCATGGTCCTGATGGTCCTTGCATGCTGGTTCATACTCCATCATATTTTCAGGCCGGAAATCAAAAAGCTGGCCACAGAAAAGCATCCCCACCCGTTTACGCTGGAACAGAAGAAGGTTGCAGCAATATTTGTCCTGACCGTCTTTCTCTGGGTTACAGAAAGCATTCATGGGATACATAACAGCATTATAGCATTGGTCCCCATAATCCTGCTTTACCTGTTCAGGCTGATAGACACCCATGATTTCCACAAGGTGGGATGGGATTCCCTGGTACTTATCGGAGGAGGGATTGCTCTGGGCATGGCAATAGACAAGTCAGGGCTGGATGACATTGTCTCCTCTTCCCTCGGCTCATCCCTGACAGGCCAGCCATATTTAATTGTCCTGCTGGCCATGGGAGTTGTGGGCATCGCTTTGACAAGCTTCATCAGCAACACGGCAGCATCTGCAGTCCTGATACCCATAGTAACAGCCCTGTCAGGCATGCTCGGCATTGACATGACAAACCTGGTGGTTGCAGCGGCCATAGGGGTAAGCCTTGACTTCATCTTCCCCATGGGCACGCCGCCATCTGCTTTGGCCTATTCGACAGGATACATACGTGTAAAGGATATGGTAAAGGCCGGGATACTTATTTCGATTGCGGGGGCAATAATAATGGCTTCTATGGCCTTGCTGATGTGGGGGATGTTTTAGACAAGTATCTTGTTATTGCTTCTTATACCCACCCCGGTTCCAATATAATTCCTATATAAATACACACACGAAGATCATTATATGAAAAGGTGGATAGAGGTGGAGGGAAAGAAGATAAATGCAGTTGAATTTACACGGTTTATTAGACAGAAAATTGCTCCTGAAATAAATCACATGGTTCAGGTAATTGCTTTGAACAGCAATGAAAAGTCTTCGAAACTAAAAAGACTTCAGGAACCTGCGTAATTCTTCCTCTGTTGTTAAAAATACAGGCGTCCTGTAGCCCTTTCTCTTGTTAACTATGCTGTAGATCTGTACCATATGCTGCGATGCCATTGTTGCTCGATTCAAAGATAGGATATTCTTGACGCCTGCTATGGCGGCCGATGCAACTATGAGAAAATCGCTTGCAATACCTTTATTGTGCTTTTGGGATAACTCAGCTTCCTTATGATATTCTCTTGCAAGGTTAATTATCCTTTCACTTGTCCTTATATTTCCTTCATGGATTTTGTCAAAAATGAGCCTTAATTTTTCAGACTCTTCTTTTCTGCCAGTTTTTCTCAGAAATTCAGAGGCTGCGTGTATCTCTTTTTCTATGATATCACATGACTGGATAAATGCCTTCTGTGACAATTCCTCAAGCAGTTTTTCGATTTCATTGTTCCGGATGGCGTCTATATAAAATGATGTATCGACAAGAATCATATAATGAGATTGATGGCTGGCTGATTAAAAAGCGATGACAAGTTCCAGCCTCATGAATATCGCCTTTGAGTGTGCTCGGCATTGACATGACAAACCTGGTGGTTGCAGCGGCCATAGGGGTAAGCCT
>CAYJTA010000102.1:0-4199 GCA_964372825.1 uncultured archaeon
TACATTCCACTTACCCTAAGCATTCTTCACCGTTATGTTCTCTATGACATGCGAGATCTCTTTGCACCTGTCTATCATGCTCTCAAGCCTGTCATATACGGCCTTCAGTTTTATCACTTCGATAGCCTCAGTGCCGTCGTTGAAAAGGGCAGCTATGCTCTCCGCATATATGCTGTCCCCTTTTCTCTCAAGGTCATGTATGACCTCGAAATGCTCCTTGGAATCCCTGAAATTCTCGAGCTTTGAGATACAGCTATTCACCTCTTTGATGCATTCCCTCGCTGTCATGGAAAGCCTCTTCGTATCGCCTGTAATATGTTTCATCCTGTATAAAGAAACCATCTCAGCAAGCTCGTTTATCATGTCCATCAGGCTGTCAAGCAGCGTGGCAAGCTCGTGTATATCCTCCCTGTCCAGAGGCGTGATGAAGGTCTTGTTGAGCGAGTCATTTACCTTCCGGGCTATTTCATCGCATCTGTGCTCCATTTCTTTTATGGTCTTCTGCCTCTCTGAAATATCCCTTTTGCCGTAGTCATTGAGAAGAAGCCTGAATTCCTCCGAACCCTTCAGCACAATATCAGCATGCTCCTTCAGCATGGAGAAGAACTTTCCTTCCTTTGGGACCAGCCATTCCAGAACCATGACTTCAATAGGCAGGGAAACTTAAAAACCCGATGCCATTCATTCGCCTTGGCTTATTCCCCACCGATTACTATTTCCATTGACTCCGGTTTCCTCAAATCAATCTCCACTATGTTCCCACCTCCGGGATTAACGCATACAGTTTTCCCTATCCTGTCCGCAATGCTGCCTGTCATGAAGACGGATTCATGTATGTGGCCATGCAGGACAAGCAGAGGCTGCTTCTTTTCTATAAAATCCCTGATGGCCAGAGAGCCGACATGCCTGCCATCATACAAAACATCGAGCAGTGTCGCAAATGGCGGCGCATGGAACAGATAGACAGTCTTCCTGATATCACTCTTCCTTGAAAGCCTTTCAAGGTCCTTTGCTATCACCTTTTCCCCCCTTTCCCAGTCCTTCATCAGGAAAGGCGTTGTGTTTATGCATGAATAGCCCGCAAACCATATCCCTTTGTAGGCCACTGCCTTTTCATGGACAAAGTGGAGAATGCCAGACTTGTCCGCCTTCTCAAGCAGCCCCATGTTGGCCTTGCAGTCGTCGTTCCCCATTATTATGAACACAGGCTTGCCTGCATTTTCTGCAAAACCGGCTAGAGCAGGCAGAAGGAACTTTTCGATGAATTTCTTCTGGCCCGAGCAGCTAAAGCCAGGAGCTATATCACCTCCTATCAGAATCGCATCTATTCTTCTTTCATGGCCAAGCCCCAGAAACCTTCTATACGCCTTTTCGCTCCCATGCAAATCCGTCACATAGAGAATCCTCATAAAACTCACATACCTTTCAAAGATTTAAATCAGATTCATCTAATATTAGAGCGGGTTTCTGTGGAAGCAGCCTCACTACAAGTACCTACACAAATCTGCAGGGAAGCGAGCGACACAAAAAATGAAGGCAATACTAGTCCTTGAGGATGGCAGCGTTTTCAGAGGCCAGGGCTTCGGTGCCGGGGCCAAAATTTCAGGGGAAGTTGTTTTCAACACAGGCATGGTGGGCTATCCTGAGGCGATAACAGACCCCTCTTATGCAGGCCAGATCCTCTGCCAGACCTATCCCCTTATGGGGAATTATGGCGTTGATAGCTCCTGCTTTGAATCTGATAAGCCCCAGATATCAGGCTATATCGCAAGCGAGATTTGCCGCTCTCCAAGCCATCACTCTTCAAAATGCATTCTTTCTGATTGGCTGGCCGACAATGGAATCCCCGGAATAGAAGGCATAGATACGAGAGAACTGACAAAAGTTTTGAGAACCAAAGGAGTGATGCCGGGCATCCTGCAGACGTACGAAAAGGAAAACGAATTGGATGAAAATCAGCTTTTGGAAGAAGCAAAAAGAATAGAAGATCCCAACAGGAGAGATCTTGTCTCAACAGTTTCATGCAGGCAGGCAACAGAATATGCCCCCAAAAGCCATAATGGAATCACAATAGCAGCCCTGGATTTCGGGATAAAGGTGAACATGATAAGGTGCCTGAATGAAAGGAACTGCAGGGTTGTGAGGTTCCCTGCGAATACGGATGCTGATGCCATCATGTCCTATTATCCTGACGGGATTCTGGTTTCCAACGGGCCAGGCGATCCCAAGAGGGTCGATTATGCAATCGAAACAATCAAGCGTCTTCTGGAATACAAAATGCCAGCAATAGGCATATGTCTGGGAATACAACTGCTTGCCCTTGCTATAGGAGGGGACACATACAAGCTGAAGCACGGCCACAGGGGCCAGAACCATCCGGTCATTGATATTAAATCCGGCAGATGTTACATAACAAGCCAGAACCACGGCTTTGCTGTAGACCCAGATTCCCTGGCTGGCATGGATGCTGAGATAACATTCCTGAACGCCAACGACAGGACAGTCGAGGGGATTGAAAGCAAAAGGCACAATTTTTTCGCAATACAGTGGCATCCTGAGCATGCCCCCGGCCCTGCCGACACAGAGCATCTCTTTGACAAATTTGTGAAAATGGCAAAGGGTGATGGTATTGCCTATAGATAAAGCAATAAAAAAAGTCCTGGTCCTCGGCTCAGGAGGGATAAGGATAGGCCAGTCTGCTGAATTCGACTATTCAGGCATCCAGGCCCTGAAGGCCCTGAAGGAGGAAGGCGTAAAGACAATTCTCGTGAACCCCAATGTGGCGACCATACAGACATCCCATGATTTTGCAGACACAGTCTACCTTGAGCCTATAACTCCTCATTTCATCTCAAGAATAATAGACAAAGAAAGGCCTGACGGGATCCTTCTGGCCTTCGGAGGCCAGACAGCACTGAACTGCGGGGTCAGGCTGGAAGAACTGGGCGTGTACGAAAAGCATGGAATACGGGTTCTTGGCACACAGGTCGATGCGATAGTGAAGACAGAAGACAGGGAGAAATTCAGGCTGGCCATGCTCGAAGCTGAGGCGCCTGTCCCTCCCAGCAGGTCAGCGACAGCTGTTTCAGAGGCTCTTGAAATTGCTGAAGACATAGGATATCCTGTAATAATAAGGCCGGCCTACACCCTCGGAGGATTGGGTTCAAGTGTTTCATGGGACAAAAAAGAATTAGAAGAGGCTATATCAATGGGTCTTAAACATTCCATGATAGGCCAGGTACTTGTCGAAAAATACCTCCACCACTGGAAGGAGATAGAGTACGAGGTTGTGAGAGACTCAGCAGACAACTGCATAACAGTCTGCAACATGGAGAATTTTGACCCCATGGGCATCCATACAGGGGACAGCATAGTTGTGGCACCCAGCCAGACCCTGACGGATTCAGAATATCATATGCTCAGAAGCGCATCAATCCGGATAATAAGGAAGCTGGGCATTGTCGGGGAGTGCAATATACAATTCGCCCTCGATCCAAAAAGCGAGAATTTCTATGTGATAGAAGTAAATGCAAGGCTAAGCAGGAGCTCTGCCCTGGCGAGCAAGGCCACAGGCTACCCATTAGCTTATGTTGCGGCCAAACTGGCTTTAGGATATACTCTCCCAGAGCTGACAAACAAAGTGACAGGCCTTACAACAGCCTGTTTCGAGCCCGCACTTGATTACGTGGTGGTCAAGATCCCGAGATGGGAGTTCAGCAAATTCAATGCAAGCACTGAGACAGGACAACGGAGGATAGGCAGCCAGATGCAGTCCATAGGAGAGGCGATGGCCATTGGAAGGAGCTTTGAGGAGGCCCTGCAAAAATCCATAAGATGTCTGGAACTAGGCAGAGAGATTCCAGATGGCATTAATATTTCCAATGACGAGCTTCTCAAAGAGATAGAACATCCGACAGACTCAAGGCTCTTTGCCGTTGCTGAAGCAACTTCAAGAGATATCGATATCGAAAAGTTACACAACCTTTCCGGAATAGACAGGTGGTTCCTGCATAAGATCAAAAACATAATGGATTTCAAAAAAACGCTCAAACAATTAAAAATTTCTGACAAAAGGTTCAGCGGCATCCTGAGGGAAGCAAAGAAGCTGGGATTCAGCGATTCGATGATAGCTATGCTGCTGAAAACCTCTGAAGGAAAAATAAGGAAACTCAGGCACTTTTACAGTATCAGGCCTTTTG
>CAYJTA010000103.1:0-4196 GCA_964372825.1 uncultured archaeon
AACTTCGCTCACAGTCAATTCCTCCTCCACAACAGCAAGCCTCTTTGTTATCGTATTCATCATGTTTGTGTAGGTTGTTGTCTCAATCTTCCCCTCCTCCAAATACTCTGTCTGCGTGTTTTTCATTAGCTCAATAAGCTTGTCCCTCTCCAGCCTCAATGCCCTTATCCTGCTAATCCTCAATATATTTGTCCTCTCTGACTCCATCCTGATCCTGTTTTGTATTAAATGTGAAATCTGGTTCTGATAATATTCCATTGCCCTTGCATACTCCTCCATGCTTAGCTTGCTCTCCTCAAAACATTCCTTCTGAACCTCTTTTATTAATCCCTTGACAATATTTTCTTCTTTAGCCAATCCCTTCAATCTTGAGCTTATCCAATACCCCTTCCCCTTGTAGTAAACCCCAGAGAACCCCCCTATACCAGCCAGGCTTGCCATAGAAACCAAAAACCAATTCCTTACAAGAAAAGCCGCTATATTAAACTCCCCCTTTGTCTCCAGGCCAAGAGTGAACAAAGCCTCATCAGCCCTTGATTTAGCCAGCCAAAAATCCCCCCTCTCGAATGCAAGCCTTGCCATATTAAGCAATCTTTCAGTTTGTTGGGTAGGCAAGCCATTAGCCTGTGCCTCTTTTATTATGCCCTCAACAAGCTGCAGCTCAGAGAAAGCCACAGACGCAGACTCATATACACTATCCACAGCCTCCTGCAACCCCTCCAGGCTGTCAAACTTCCTCTCCCCTATGAACAAGCTTATCTGGTTATATATGCCCTCTATCTGTTTTGTATTGAAACCCCTAGCCCTCATTGTCTCCAAAACCTGCCTTATCCTGTCTGCCACCCCCAAAGCAAACTCTTCACTAACCCCGAGAATTGAAAGCTTAACAGTCTTTTCAGTTGTTATATCAGACTTTACCAAACCCCTTACAGCAACCCCGCTAATAGTAAACTTAAGAACAGTCTCCCCCAGAGGCAGGTATTCAGGAGCCTCAATAAACACAGTAATATTCACGCTCTCATTCTTCTCCAATATAGGTATGAATTCCCTGCTAATCCTAATCCTATTGGAAATAAACCCGGAAACATTTATTGAGACATTCTCAAAAGTCCCCTCAAACGGATTCTCAATTGTTATTACAAATGTATTGTTCAATCCCCTTGTCAGTTCAAACCTCTGTTCAGTCCTGAACAGCCTCTGCTCCCTTTCAGGTGTCAAAGCAGTCCCGCCTCCTCCGCCCCCACCCCCACTTTCTGTAGTTGTTGTAGAGCCCTTTGAACCCACAGATATTGCCTGACTCTTTGACTGTGTCTCAGAACTGTCATTGCAGCATGCAGCGGTTATGGTTACAGTCTGTGAACCTGTAGGCGCAGAGCTGGCTATATCCACAGTTATGTTGTGATAAGTGAGGTTGTCAGCAATCAGGTCACCATCACCACCCACAGTAATATTCAAAGTTTTAGAAGTTGTCCACCCGCTTGGCAAAGACCACGCAAATGTTGTATTGGTTGCAGTCTCATTCCCTTTGTTAGTCAGTTTGGCAGACAGGCTTTTTCCAGTGTCCCCCTGAGTTACAGTGGCAGGATAATCTATTATCTCCACAAACAGAAAAGCCCCAGACAAAAAAGAAATAAGCGTAACATTTGATGTATTGGAACTCGGGCTTGCAGAGGCATTAGTAGCGTCTATTGTTATGACCACTTTGTCATCCCTCTCTGTGCTTGCCCCAGTGCCAGTGACATTTATCTGCTTTACCTGACCTGCACTAAGAGTTGTTGTAACAGAGGTTGCAGTATTGTTCAAAAAAACCCTCACAGGAGGCTCAGGCAGGTTGTGGGTTATCGTAAAATCAAAGGAAACATCCCCTGTATTGTTTATTGTTATCAGACCAACAGTTATGTTAGCCCCAAGCCCCACATTCTTGGACCCAAAATCCCCAGGCACACTGGTCCAGGTAAAGTCAGTGAATGCAGAAACATTCTGGTCAGAAGAGTTGGTATTCCCAGAAGTGTCATTCGCAGTTATCCTTATTGTCCAGTTGTTGCTTGTAGTTGGGGTGAAGTTAGCCCTCCAGAAATCGCTTGACCCCAGCCTGGTCATAGTCACATTATTGAAAGCCCCGGAGGCATTCCATTCCTTATACCCAAGGACAACAGTATCCCTTGTGCCAAAATCAGTTATGTTGACAGTCACATTCACGCTTACATTTGGATCCAGCCCGTCAGAACCATTAGGCACGGTTGTTATATTCAATATGAGAGGCGGTGTCAAATCAGAAACACTAAACACAACCAGGCTGGTGACATTCACATTATCCGCAGCATCAAACCCGTAAAACCTGCACCCGAATGTCCCAGTCTCCAGCGAGCTTGAGTTTATTGTCAAATTCCCGCTAGTATTGGTTGTGCCTGTGATGGTCACTGTTGTATTCCTCAAAGCAGATGTCGTGTTCTCCTCTATTATTACCTTCTGCAATTCCACATTATCAGTCCAGCTTGAGAAGCATGTAATATTCTGCTGGTCAGTGGGACTTGCAGGCGTGACTCCGGTTGCTGTATATTTTGGCAGTTCAGTATCAAAAGCCTCCTGCGAACCCACAGACACATTCACAGGATTATCCAGTTGTGTATCCAGATCATTAATAAATCCCCCCTCCAATATCCCGTCATAGACCACCCTTGCTATTTCCTCTGAAAACGAGGAATTCACTGTCACAGACGTGCTGCTTGATATGATTGTCCTCTCATACTCATCATCTGTGTTTATGTCAAAGAAATTAAACTTGGCGCCAGTCTCAAATGCATTGCTCCTGGAAATAAATATGTCCCCAAACCCATCCCTTGTCTGGTTATTGAACACAGCTATCCAGCTCAGGTTTATATCTATACTGGATTTGTCATTGCCTGAGTTTGTCCCTGATTGGAACCTTCCAGAGGTAATGTTTCCTGAGGAATTCTTGAACCTGTAGTCGCTGAAAGCGCCGTCTTTTAATTTCAGCAGCTCGCTGTCATAGCTTGTCCATGTGCCTGCCTCTTCTGTTGTTATATTCTTTGTGAACCTGAAATAAGGGTTGTTTGAGTAGAAAGTGAAATTCAGCACGTAAGGCTTTTCTGCATCCCCTCCAAAAAACCCTCTGACATTAAACTTGGTGAAAACACTCCCATTATCCACTGTTATATTTGGAGTGGAATAATCCCTTATTGTAAAAGTAGGCGTAGGAATTCTTGCTTCAGGAGCAAACTGCATGGGAGCCACGCCAACGCTGGTGTTATTCCCGACAAAATCAATTGCATCCTGCAATAAACCGCCAACACTCCTATTAAGCGTAACATTGTAGAATTTTGTCTTTAAATAAAATATGCTGCTCGAATTGGTGAAATTGTGGTCTGTGTCATACGAAACAGCAGTTATGCTTGACCCCCTCCATGCCACATAATACGACTGGTTTTTGTTCTTAGACATGCTGGTTAAAAACACAACATTCCCGCTTGACACCTGCCCAGCAGCAGTCTGGGTCAGGTTATACACCTGCGAAGGAATCTCTATATAGTGTGTCCCATTAAACAAAGAAACCCTAATGGAACTGTTAAGCGCATTCTTTGTGAATGCAATATTAACATCAACAGGCTCATAAGTCCTGTTTATAATATTAGGATCTGAGACATTCAGGTGCCTCCTATACAAAAACGTCCCGTTATCAAACCCGTCCTTCCACAGGCTGCCCACATAGAAAGCAGCCTCATATGTCCTGTATGTATCCTGGTCCTCATGGATATCCACATCATAATAGCCTGTCACATTTACAGGCGTGTAATCCACAAAGAAAACCTGGTCAGTCTCTCCAGACCGCGTTTCATTGAACATGGCTGTCAAATTCACAGCCACTGTCCCATTAGGATATTTAATTGTTGCCTTCGGGTAATTGGTTGTCCCTGCAGAAACATTTATCCTAATCCTGACAGTCTCACTCGGTCCAAACCAGGACCGGCTTGTGTTATCATTCTGCGTTGTATAGACAACCACAGTCCTGTTCATCCGCGTAATCGTAACATTCCCAGAAAAAACAGGCGACCCATTCACCCCAGTTGAATCAATAGGCACAATCAGGCACCTCCATGTATCCCCCCTTCTTGTCTCCTCATGCGCCAGCACACTATAATTGCTGGCATTATGAAGAAGAATCTCAGCCAAAGAAA
>CAYJTA010000104.1:0-4186 GCA_964372825.1 uncultured archaeon
TTGATGAAAGAAGTGATGCGGTACAGGTGCCAGCTTCTGAAAATCCGTATATAGACGAATTTGGGATAGAGGTATACATGCCGCTTGCTATAATCTCTAATCATGCGAAGACGATTCAGAAGGTGAATTTTTCGAATATGAGTTCAGAAGAAGCCGATTATTTTTCTGTTTCTGCTGGAAATGTTAACCCAGCTGGCGGCAATGTGGTCTGCAGCCTCAAACAGAAATGTTCAGATTCTTTTGCTGCAGGAACAAATATTCCAGTAGTGGGAGACTATGTTGATATAGAAGCTGATATTTTGTGTTTCTACTACCATCCTGCGATTACTCTTGGTGATGTTGTTTTTGGGCAGCAAAATATCATAAAAATGCAGGTTCCTGCAATTGTGGCGTATGGGCCTGGCGGCACCAGACAGGATCTCGGAAATCTATCAGGATACACAGAACTGAATGACGCTCAGGCCAATACATGGGATTTCGACAAGGTCAATAGGAATTACACCACAGAAGACGACTTCTTCCGCATCGGTACCATCAAATTCCAGAAGAAGCTCAAGGTTGTCGAACCCACAGCGGCTAAGCTCGATATACAATCCTTTGCCAGCCCCCTGAAGGCAGCGAGAAGCTTGCAAGGCTTGTTTTGAAGAATACGGGCAACGGAAAGGCTTCTATTGATGGAATCAAATCAAGCGGAAAGGAGAGGAAACTTATCTGTGACAAAAAGGAGCTTGAGCCAGGCGAATCAGCAGAATGCGTAGCCGTTGTCGATAGAAATGACAGGAATTTAAGATTGAGCTACTCTGAATGGCCCTGCGGAAAGCCTAAACATGATGTTTTGGCCGTTTCCGTCGAATCAAAAGCTGAGACAGGCGAAAGCTTCTGCGAATCAAATTCAGACTGCTCCACAGGAGAGGAATGCTGCGTAAACCTGTGCAGGCCTGCGGCCGAAGGCGTCTGCGATGACATAGACAGCGACGGCATTCCTGACACATGGGTGCCCATCCAGGGCTGAAACCAACATCCATTCCTGCCAAAAAGCCGGCTTTTCCAGTCCATTTTTCGCCTTCAGAAAGCTTATATATCCTCTAGCCTAATACTATCACCTGCTGTTCGGCCAATCTCTACTAACCGATGGTAAGCGCACTAATCAAGCGTTAAATTTAAATACCTGCATGACAATCTATTATATCAAAATTTGGATCAAAATCGATAAAATATGAACGGACAAAACATCCAGCCGATATTCATCCTGCCTGAAGGGGCCCTCAGGACAAGGGGAAAGGATGCCCTGAAGAATAATATAGCTGCAGCAAAGGCCGTTGCCGATGCCGTAAGAACCACTTTGGGGCCAAAAGGCATGGACAAGATGCTTGTCGACAGCCTCGGCGATGTAGTGATAACGAATGACGGGGCCACAATCCTCGAGGAGATGCAGATCGAGAATCCAGCGGCCAAGATGATAATGGAGGTCGCAAAGACCCAGGACAAGATCGTGGGCGACGGAACGACAACAGCAGCCGTTATGGCAGGCGAACTCCTTAAAAAGGCTGAGGAGCTTCTTGAACAGGAAATTCATCCTACTGTAATAATCAAAGGCTTCATGCTTGCCAAGCAAAAGTCGCTTGAAGTTCTCGACAAGATAGCTACAAAAGTGACCATAAATGACGAGCTTGTCCTCAAACAGCTGGCCCAGACAGCCATGACAGGCAAGTCAGCTGAAATGGCAGCTGAACAGCTGGCAGAGGTTGTCGTCAAGGCAGTCAAGAAGGTCTTTGAGACAAAAGGCAATGCGATTGAAACCAGGACCGACAATATCAAGCTTGAGAAGAGAGAGGGAGGAAGTGTTACGGACACCCAGCTTATTCAGGGCGTGGCAATTGACAAGGAAATTGTCCATTCAGGCATGCCCAAGAGGATTGAGAAAGCTAAAATAGCACTCCTTGATGCAGCTCTGGAGATAAAGGAGCTTGAAGGGGATGCCAAGATAAGTATTGACTCTCCGGACAAGTTCCAGGCCTTCCTCGACCAGCAGGAGAAGCAGCTGAAGGACATGGTGGAGAAGGTTGTAAAGAGCAATGCCAATGTCGTCCTCTGCCAGAAGGGAATAGATGATGTCGCCCAGCATTACCTTGCCAAGAAAGGAATAGTTGCCGCTAGGAGGGTGAAGAAGAGCGACATGGAGCTGCTGGCCAAGGCAACTGGCGCAAAGATAATATCCAATTTCAATGACCTTGGGCA
This sequence comes from uncultured archaeon, assembly GCA_964372825.1. Taxonomy (GTDB): domain Archaea; phylum Aenigmatarchaeota; class Aenigmatarchaeia; order QMZP01; family QMZP01; genus JACPNN01. The sequence goes on from CAYJTA010000104.1 coordinate 2,239, forward strand.
CGATGATCTCGGCTACGCTGATGTTGTTTATGAAAAGAAAGTTGCTGATGAGGAGATGATATTTGTCGAAGGCTGCAAGGACCCGAAGGCTGTGACAATTCTCATAAGAGGCGGAACACAGCACATAGTGGATGAGCTTGAAAGGGGACTTAATGATGCAATAAAGGGTGTGGCATCCGCACTGGACCTCGGAAAGATAATAGGGGGAGGAGGCGCCAGCGAGATGGAAGTCGCCAGGGAGCTGAGAAAATACGCTGAAACCTTCAAGGGAAGGGAGCAGCTGGCTATAATAGCCTTTGCCGAAGCCTTGGAGGTTGTTCCCAGAGCTCTGGCTGAGAATGCAGGCTTAGATCCCATAGACATGCTTGTCGAGCTGAGGGCAGAGCATGACAAGGGCAGAGCGAGCGCAGGGCTTGATGTGTTCACAGGCAAGGCCCAGGACACCCTTAAAACAGGTGTTGTAGAGCCATTGAAGATAAAGATACAGGCTATCAAGTCCGCAAGCGAGGCAGCTGAAATGATACTGAGGATAGATGACGTAATATCTTCAGGCAAGAGCGAGAGAGGCCCGAAGATGCCGCCGGGAGCAGGCGGCGATATGGGCGGAGAGGGCGACTACTGATTCTGTGTGAGCAGCCATTTCTTTGGGCATTATATATTCATGAGTATCGTGCAGCGGAATACAACAGACGCTCTCCTATCCGAAATTATTGGCGATATGGTGAAATAAGGCTTATAGATAGCGATTTTGATGATTTTATTGGATTTCCCCCCATTCGATAACAATCAGCATATAGAGGCAATCGAATGATTGTTATTGGCGCAATAAATGAGAAAAGCGGCAACAGACGGAGTGCATAGCAGAAGGCATTTCTATAAATATATGAAGAAATGAGAGCCCAAAAAGCCAAATCACTTTTTACAACCTTTATATACGAAAAACCTGTAAATACTTATCATGGATGAGTACGACGACTACGAGATGGTCCCTACTTCTCCTATCAGGAGACTCGAGAAAAGAATACAGCAGCTTGAGTCGACGGGCTCGTCCTCCGAGGTGAGGCACCTGATAGAGCAGATAATCGAGCTTATCAAGTCCAACCAGAGGGTTATAGACGACCTTGTGAAGTCCAATTCCGAGCTCAGAGACGAAATGTCCAAGATACCGTCAAAGGTCGACCAGCTGCTCGACTCCATGAAGGAATTTATGGACATCCTGAAGGCCACGGCAACAGAAGAGACTGTGACTGACATGTCAAAGGATTTGATGACGCCTGTTGTTTCCAAGATGGACGAGATGCTAATGCAGAACAAGAAGGGCATGGAGGTCAGCCAGGCCATGGTCGCAGGCCTGGAGACAATAGACAAGAGGCTGAAGAGGCTCTTCCTGCAGACAGCAGGCTACCAGCAGCAATACCAGCAGCAGGAGACACAATAGGAGTATGATATGAAGCAATATCTGCTAACACAGGTTTTCACGATAGCCATATCCTTCCTGCTCTTCGTAGTATTCTATATTGTCCTCGCGGCCAATGTCATCTCAGGCAGACCCTTCATCAGCGAGATGCTGCTGATAATAATAGCCATCATCCTGCTGGCCATCTATGCCAGCCTGAGGAAGATGGAGTTTTTCACTGAGACCATTACAAAGGCGGGAAAGAGAAAATGAAAAGGAAAGGTATTGAGTCCGTGATTTCGGTAATTATACTGCTTTTCATTACTGTGGCCCTTCTGGGAGTTGCTTGGACGTTTCTGAATGAAATGATTAAAATATACACCACTCTGAAAATAGAGCTACCTGAGATGCTGACATACTGCCAATACGGAACGATAGAGGCATATGCAACTACAACAGACGAAGTGCTGAACGCCAACTCCGTCATAATCAAGCAGCTTCTCGATTCCAACGGCCAGGCTTTAGCAGGCTTCGACATAATATCAAGCGCCT
>CAYJTA010000105.1:0-4180 GCA_964372825.1 uncultured archaeon
GGTTGGGCCTTTTTTCATGAATTAATATTCGTAGACAGGTGTTTATAATCTTTCTTCTCACTGGCCTGTCTGGTTTTCTCCTTCTTCTTTTTTGCTTTCCAGAAAAACGATATCCTTGAGCTCAGGCATGCGCTCCTTCAGCTGCTCCTCAAGGAATTTCTTCAGCTTGCCATCAAGCTTCATGTCAGCTGTTATCTCAATCCTTCCCTCAGAGAAAGATGCCATGCACTCGATTCCCATATGCTGGAGGAAGGCAGATGCCTTGTCTTCTGTTGTCCTGAATATTCTCCTGATCTTCACCCAATAGCTGACATCCTTTCCAGCCATCGGATGGTTGAAGTCAACCCTGACCCTTCCTGAGCCGGCAGACTGGACCTTGCACTGCTTCCCGTCAACTTCGAGGTACACGCCGGGCGCAGGCTCGACCTCGCTTTTCAGGAATGCGGAAAAGGGCAGAACCTTTATTTTCGAAATATCCCTTTCGCCAAAGGCATCCTTTAGCCCTATCTCAATTGTTTTTTCTTCGCTTTCCTTCATTCCTACAATCCGTTTTTCAAGGTATTCGAGTATCATGCCCTCCCCGACTATCAGGAAGGCAGGCCTGTACCTGAGCTTGCTGTCATATATGTTTTCCTTCTTCGCCACCTCTTCCACCGTAAGGTCGAATATTTCCCCTGTGCTCATTATTCTGCCAACAAAGTCTATCTCTGCGAAGTCCCCTTCTTTCACTGTCCTCTCAGCAGTTTCAACCATGTGATCACTTTCCATGCATCCATATGAAGCAGAATGTTATTTAGAAAGGAGGGCTTAAATAATATCTATGAAGGCCGCATATTTCATAGCGTTGCTTCTGCTGGCGCATCCTGCATCTGCAGGCACATTCGAAGTCGTTCTTAAGCTTAATGACAGCAGTAGCGCCGTATATCTGCCCGGCACAGGGGAGATGCAGGCCACTGGAACAGAAACCGGCAGCTATCCCAGCCCTCCGCATTACTACATATCATCCCATGATGCAGGCATTCTGCGGGGTCTGGTTTCACTTTATGGCTCCCCTGTTTCTGTCGGCATAGAAAAGCCATCAGGCAAGCACATTATAACGCTGAAACAGAAAACAGGCAGCAGCACAGCACTGGTTTTTTCTAGGGGAAGCTGGAAGGAGATAGATAACAGGATGAGAGACATTGAAAAGGGCACGTTTATGAGCTACATCAAGCCAAGCTTCGGTTTCGGCCTCGGCAGCGGCTACACACTGAAAATGGTGCTCAGCTATCCCAACATAGACATTGTCGGGAATATGATGCTCCAGAAAGGCAGCCACAGGCTGAAGATAGAGAACCTTGGGGCGCAGGATGGGAGGCTGAGGGTGGGGATAAGCAGGGGATAACAAGTCTCCAGAATCTGTCCATATTGTTCAAAATCCTAATCCCTCCAGAACCCCCTCGTCCTCACGTACTGCCTTTCCGCCTTCAGCATGTCTTCATAGAGCCTGTCGCCCTCATTCCTTCTGGCCAGTATCCTTGCCGCTGTCCTTGTGCCGATTCCTCTGGCCGCAAGCACCTTGAGGGCCTCATGGCCGGATGCCACGACAAGGGCCGCTGAATCTGTGAGCCTATCCATGTCCCTCTGTTCCTCCTTTGAGAGATTGCCGTTGTGAAGATTTTTTTCGATAATGGATTTCATTGAAGAGGATTTTGCCACATTTGACACGCCCAGCATCTTTGATCCGCACCTGCCGCAGGCGAGCTTCCTCTTCATCAGCTCCTCGACTGTGCCGATGGCCGCTATCGTTCCGCAGCTGCAGCACACAAGGGCCAGCATGCTTTTGTGTATCCTCTCCCTGAATATCCTCAGTATCTCCTCATTCGGCACTGCCGATGCTAGTATCTCATATCTCTTCGCAATGCCCGCCAGGCCGATGGGGGTGAGGCCTTCATGCTTCCATACTCCCAGCCTCCCGCTTCTCAGGGCATCTGCGAACTGCTCGGCGGACTGCACGTCAAGCTTTTCCTGTATTATCTCATTCATCGCCTCCCTGTATGCCGGATGCCTGAGGTAGGCCCTCACAGCCTTCTTCAGGTACAGCTTGCCGTAATCGGCATCCTTTGATATTATCCCGAACCTCCTTGCGACCTGGCTGAAGTGCCATGCAAGCATCTCTGAATCCGCCAGGCCGAGCTGGACAGCCTGAAGGATCACCCTGCCTGACATGCCTTCGAGTATGTCGAGAAGATGCGATCTGTCTGAAGGCTTCTTGATCTTGAATATGATCCTGTAGGGGTCTGTTTCAAGGCCGATGCTGCTGATTTTCCCGAGGGCTATGCTTGCCATCGCCCGGCCAAGGGTCTCGTTTGCCTTGCTCCCGCTGCATGAGTGGATTACCATGAAAAGCTCCTTGTCTATTGTCCCGTTCTCAATCACCGCCCTTTTGTCTGAAGGCAAGGCCTCTGGAGGCTGCTTTTCTATGTAGCCTGTTATGAGCTCCGCTGTTTTTCTTGTCACAGGATATGTTTTTTCAAGATAGCAAATGGCTTTTGCCTTATCCTTCCCTGCATCAAGAATTTCCCTTAATTTCTCTCTTGCCTCTCCGACTTCATTCGCAACCTCTTTCGGCACAGGTATCATCTCCCCCTGCCATGCGGGTATTGCGGCCTCTGTGTCCTCAAGGGGCTCTGCAAACACCTTGCCCTCGTCGATGCTGACAACCCGCCAGCCCTGGCCCTTTGATATGAAGGCTGCCGAGGGATAGAGGTTAAGGGAGACGAAATCCGAATCAAGGGTGGCGACATGCTTCCTGCTTGTCACGTCTATCATGGGGTATGTCCTCCTGGCGGGTATGGTGGAAAGGTTCTCGTTGTAATAGGCAAAGGCCTCGCTTCTCCTTCTCAGGGCTGCATGCTCGATCTTGCCTGATTCTGATGGCCTTATCCATATGAACCCCAGTTTTTCCAGGGCGACTGCTATCTCTTCAAGCTCCTGAATCTCGAGATTCCTGAAAGGATAAGCGTTTTTGATCAGATTGTATGCTTCAGCAAGCGTGGCATCATATCTGTCCATGCATATTCCGACCAGCTGGTGCGCAAGCACGTCAAGTGGCTTCTCATAGATCGTGACCTTCTCTATTTTCCCTTCCCCTGCATGCCTTGCTATCACGGCAGCCTCCATGGCATCGTCGGCATCAAGGGCCATTATCATGCCTCTGGATGTCCTGCCTGTGGCATGGCCGCTCCTCCCCACCCTCTGGAGCAGCTTTGAGACCTGCCTTGGGGAGCCGTACTGGATGACCGTGTCCACAGAACCGATGTCTATCCCCAGCTCGAGGCTGGATGTGCAGACTATGGCCTTTGTCTTCCCTGACTTGAAGTCCTCCTCTGCCTTCACCCTCACATCCTTGGAAAGGCTGGAGTGGTGGGTCTCGACTGGCAGGCCCTCATTCTTGAGCCTGCTGGACAGGGCTTCAGCAGTCTCCCTCGTGTTCGAAAAAATAAGCATGCTCCTGCTCTTTTCCATGGCGTCTGCTATGTATTTTATGGCTTCGCCGAGGTTCTTCGGATGCTCCACAGCAAGCTCCATGCTCTTGGCTTTCAGAGTGTTTATTACGGAGTCAGCATGAAGGAAGTCCCTTATCTCTTCGGGGTTGCCCACGGTGGCTGAGAGGCCGATTGTCTGGAATTTTTTTTCATTCCCTTCATTTGCTTTTTCTTCATCATTTTCCTTTTTCTTTTCGCCAATTGCAGCAGCAAGCCTCTCTAAACCGACTGCAAGCTGGCTTCCCCTTTTGCTGTCCACAAGCTCGTGCACCTCGTCAACAACGACATACTTAACATTCCTGAGGTGCTCCCTCATCCTTCTGCCCACCAGGATGGCCTGGAGGGTTTCAGGGGTAAGGATCATTATTTCAGCTGGGTTGGCTGCCTGCATGCTCCTCTCATACTGGGTGGTGTCGCCGTGCCTGACGGATATGCTTATGTCAAGCTTCTCGCTCCACCAGACAAGCCTTTTCATGAGGTCCCTGTTGAGGCTCCTGAGGGGGGTTATATAGAGCAGGGAAATGGGCTTGTGCTCATGCTCGACAAGCCTGCTGAACAAAGGAAACATGCAGGCCTCTGTCTTTCCCGAGCCTGTCTCGGCTATAACAAGGAGGCTTTTGCCTGCCAGTATCTCGGGTATGACAGCCTGCTGC
>CAYJTA010000106.1:0-4177 GCA_964372825.1 uncultured archaeon
TAAGGGACATAATAACAAAATACCTTGAGAAGAGGCAGAACAGAAGGCACAAGGCTGGCAGGGCTTTAGAGCATGCGGCCTATACATTTGACATCCTTGCCGATTTCGGCCTCTACAGGGATCTTCACAGGCACCGCATGCTTACCCAGGAAAGGCAGATGCTAACCTGCTTCCATGGGTACACGATGCCGAAGGAAATTACAGAAGCAGGCTTTGAGAAGCAATTCACAGAGGCCATGGAGAAGGCAAAGGAAGCCTGGAAAAAGATTTATCAGAAATTCCCTCATGAGGCCCAGTATATTGTTCCCATGGCATACAAGGTGAGATGGCACATGAAAATGAGCCTGAGGGAGGCGTTCCACATGATCGAATTAAGGACGATGCCGCAGGGCCATGAGTCATACAGGAAGGTGTGCCAGCAGATGCACCAGAGGATAAGGGAGGTGCATCCTTTCCTGGCCGGCCAGATGAAGTTTGCAGACCTGAACGAGTATTTCCTTGGAAGGATGAAGTCAGAGCTGAGGAACGAGGAGAAGCGGGATAAGCTCCAATCGGGCTGATCCAACACTTTTAAACTTTGCTCCTAATATTATTTCATGATAGCGAAAGATTCGGCGGTGAAGATTGCAGGCTTGCTGGCTCTGGCTGGCCTTTATTTTGTCTTCTCCTATCCCTCACCTGCATCTCCCTATAGCCGCTTACTGTATGGCATTCTGATAGCAGGCGGCTGGCTCATTCTTTATCAGCACCCTAAGAATGACTTTGTTCTCACAAGAAGGCGACTGCTTCTTGTCCTGTGCTATCTGGCAGCCACTGCCGGCTTCATACTGCTGATGGTCACCGGATTCAATTCAGGAATTGCCGCGCTGGCGATTTTTATAGCAATGATGTCAGGCGCCTTCGTTATTGGTGTTGACTGGTACCTCGGAGTGGCCAGATCATGGGAGAATCTTTTCAGGGCTGGCGGCTTTCAGGAGCTTTCTTTATGGAAGCAGATATTTGTGATTGCAGTGTTCCTGGCTGGATTATTCCTGCTGTCTGGCAGCTCCTTCATAACGGGGATGGAACCTCTGGCCAGGATAGGCCTGGCATTATTGGGCCTTGTTCTTGCTGCCGGCTCTTTGCTGCTGCCCCTGCTTTTTTCGGCCGGCAAGAAAGGCAAAAATCCACGGGTCACAAAACGTCTTTAATCCTAAAGGCACGCCTGATCCTATCCAATACATCCCTGCAAGAAAAATCAGATTTTTGGGCTGCCCTTTCTGTATGAGAATGTTCCATATGTAGGTTGTTGACATATAGGTCTTGATAATCACCTATAAATTTATATTCTGGAGCACCGAAGAGTATTTAAATACATTCTATATACTACCTATAAGTGACTAAAAATGAGAAAGAAAAGTCTGCTAATAGTGCCTGAAAAGATTGCCAGACCTATGGGATATCTTTATGGAGCTAGCGTTCTTGCTGGCAATGGGAAGAATGTAGCGGAGTCGCTTTATGATGGTGCTGAAGGAATAGGCGAAGTCGGATCGGCAGCCTACAATGTGGGACATATGGCCATTGACGCAGTGAGAGGTATTGGTTTTGCTGAAGGGATATCAAAGTATGGCCACCTTATCAATGATTGGACATACCAGGCTTCGACACATGCGCATAATTTAGGAAACAATGCGCTGTCACTAATAGGCGATCCTGTTGACTTTGCAACGAAGGCAGGAATTGCCTTGGGGGCTGTCGGGATTGGAATAGGGGCAAAGGAGCTTCTCAATTACTACAGGACAGAGGGGAGAGGCGGAATAATCACTAGGCTGAAAAGGAGATTTGGAAGGAACAAGTGGCCTGTCTCTGATTTCGATAAATAGTAATGCTCTTCAGCGTATTGCTGGTGAAAGTTTGGAGCTTGTTTTTTGCCCACTGACTGTTGCAAATAAGCAATTAAAAGCTTCAGTTCAATTCACCATATGTCCAAGTTTCGCTCCTATAGATAAAGGGGGATTTACAACTTCTCTGCCCCCTATGACTCGAACAGGGCCACGCTTATCAAGCAAATGTACGAAATGAATGAGGAAACCAGGCATCCTTATGCTCCTGCCCTCTTGGGATATGATAGAAAACACAAAAGGTATCAGCTATAGGCACAACCTTTTTTCCCTATAGGGCAGGGAAAAGTATTTAAATACTTATCACTTATTAGTGGTATGAAAAGTGAAAAAACTATATACTTAGCTCTGCTCATCCTGACAGCGTCAGCTTTGCTTGCGCCTCAAATAGCGACAGCACATACGCTTTTTGGCAATACATGCCCATATTCAAATCCTGCTCCTACACCATCCTGCTGCCCCAACCCTACACCTACTCCTACACCCGCTCCGACACCGACAAACAGGCCCCCTATAGCTGATTTCTCCTTCAGCCCGGCAAGCCAGAAGGCAGGAGAGCTTGTCTACTTCACTGACAGGTCTTCGGATACGGACGGCTTCATAAGGGAGTGGTTCTGGGACTTCGGAGACGGCGTGACAACCTATGGGCAAGGCACCTCACACATGTACAGCAGGGGCGGCACATTCACCATTCTTTTAAGGGTCACAGACAACCTTGGGCTGCAGGCCTCAACCACAAGGACGATAACAATCGGCAGCGGGCAGACGAGGCCTATAGCAGAGTTCAGCTTCTCCCCCTCAAATCCGAGGATAAATGAGGAGGTTGCATTTGACGCATCCTCAAGCTATGACCCTGATGGCAGGATTGCCGAATACAGGTGGAGGTACGATGACGGCACATCAAAAACGACTTCCAGCACAAGGGTGTTCCATGCCTTTGGCAGCAGAAGGACGTACAGAGTGACGCTTACTGTAACGGATAATGACGGTTTAACAACAAGCCAGACGAGGGATGTCAATGTAGGGAATGGGATATCAAGGCAGGATGAGCCTTTTGCAAGCTTCACATTCTACCCGAGCGAGGCCGAGGTTGACGAGATAGTAAGATTTGCTGATTACTCAATTGACAGCGACGGGAGAATTGAGAGGTGGAGATGGGACTTCGGGGACGGCTCCATAAGCACGGACAGGAACCCTTCGCATTCATATTCAAGGGAAGGGACATATACATTCACCCACAGGGTGACGGATGACGATGTCCTTTCAGACACGGAAACGAGGACAGACAGGATAAGGACAGGCATATGCTCTCTGACGCTCTCGTCCCTTGATTACACAAGGAGCGGCATGGAAGGGGAGAAGGCCTTTGCAAAGATCAGGCTCATCAATTCCGCCAGCGGAAGGCAAACTGTTAATCTTAGATTCTATCTGGACAATGCTCTCAAAGGCACCCTCACAGCAGCAATGGCGAGCGGACAGGAGGACGAAAAATCATTCAATTTCATTCCAATGGCAGGCACGCATGAGATAAGGTTCGAGGCTGATTCAGGATGCGGGGCAAGGGATTCGATAAGGGCCACAGTGACTACAATGGCCAAGGGCATACAGGTTTCTGAGCCTTACCTCCCTTCAGACATACAGCCGAGGCCGCAGCCATCTGAATTCAAGGTCGAGGTTTCGCCCAAGACGCATGCCATGAATGTGGGCCAGAGCGGGGTGTTCGTCATATCGATAACATCCGCTTCACAAGCACCTTCAAAATTCACGATTTCAGCATCTGGCGTTCCATCTGATTGGCTGGGATATTCTGCATCTGAGATATTTTCAGGGAAAAAGGACAGCTTCCTCTATGTCAATGGAAAGGAGTCTGGAAATTACAATATAAAAATAAGCGTCAAAGGAGAAGACGGCAGGCAGATGGATGAGACAGTCTCCATATTTGTGTCTTCACAGGTCCAGCAGGCAGGCATAATGACAGGCCTCATAGGCCTCGGGGACAACCTGATTGCCGTATCAGTCCTGCTGCTCGTGCTCGGGATACTCATACTGATGCTCATTTTCGGCTTCGTGTACCTCAAGAAGAGAAGGATAGAGGAAGTTGAATTTGCTGGTTCTCAGGAGGAAGAGCCCAGCATCTGAATGGCGCCATCCCATTTCCCAAGAAAGGTGCTCAACAATGAGGAAAAATTCGAGACAGCCTCAAAACACAACATAGCAACATGCCAGTCGAAACCCATATGATAAAGGTAAGCACAAAGCCTGATCTGGACGTGCAGCACATAACCTCATTCTAAAAG
>CAYJTA010000107.1:0-4131 GCA_964372825.1 uncultured archaeon
TGTGGAGGTATTTTATAGGGATATGAAGAGTCCAATTAATTCAGGATAGCACACCCTTATCTTCCTGTCCCTTGTTTCCCGCCTTTTGGCGCTGTTCACCAACCAGAAGAAGACTTTTCTGTGGCTTGGCGGAAACTTCCGGAAGTTATCCCATGCCGTGCTGCTGGCCTTCAGTTCCATTTCCTTCGGCATTCCGATTATTTGCGGGATTTTTGTTTTCCCGTGGCGCCTGAATTTCTCCATGCCTTCCTTTGTCATCTTGCCGAGCCTTATCATTTTTCTGGCCCTCTTTATGTTCTGCTCCGCCCAGGCGCTGCCTTCCCTTCTCGGAGTAAACCTCTGCATGTACTTTTCACTGTCTATACTCCTCACCTTGCTGTCAATCCAGCCGAAACAGATAGCCTCTTCGGCCGCATCACTATAAGGGATTGTATCTTTGCCTGTATGTTTTTTGTAATAAATCAGCCAGGCCTCTTTCTCCATTTTATGGTTCTTTGCCAGCCAATGGTGCCATTCAAGCCTGTTCTTGAAACAGAGGGCTTTTGCCTGCATATTATTCCATAAATATCCACAGAGGATAAAAGACTTTCACGTCCATATGGGGCTTATCAGTTTCGCAACCCCCAGCAGGATGAACCCAACCACAAAATCAATGCCCTGAAGGACGACAGAGCCAAAAGAGGCGATCATCAGGAAGACAGGCCCCATGACGACAAGCAGCATTGCGCATATGACAAGGACCAGGAAGCCCTCAAGGCTCCTCTTGGCCGAATAAAAAAATGCGAATAAACTGCCTGTTATCAGGCCTGCGACATGCGCTATGTTCGCCACATTCGCCATCTCAGGGGCCTTGTAGATGCCTGTTATGGCCATGGTCTCCACAATCACGAACAGGATGGCTGTTATGCCCAGCGGCAGGGGGAACATGTAGATGTGGGTTATCTTTACAGGGTTGAGGAACATCACTGCTCCCAGCAGGCCGAAGACTGCCCCGCTTGCCCCTACTGCGTTTTCCACATTGGTCAGCATGAAGACGAAGCTGCCAAGGAAGGCGGAGATGAAGTATATGGAGAGCCACCATTGTCTCTCCACATCCTCCTCGAGGTTCTTGCCGAAGAAATAGAGGCCAAGCATGTTGAAGAACAGGTGGCTGGGTGACACATGGAGGAAGATGCTTGTAAGCCATCTCCACAGCTCGAAAGGCGCTTCAGGCCTGAAGGAAAAGTCATCAAACATCTTTGTCCTCATCTCCTCCGGCATGCTGAATACCAGAAGAAAGACGGCAATGTTCAGCATTATGAAGAACCACGTTAAGGGGTGTTGGCGCATAAACCTTTTTACTCTACTGCAAATAAAAAAGGCTTAATCCACAAACCCCTTCTGCGCAAAAGTTTAATGCCTGATAAAGTTGAGGGCTATGGCCGCCTCTTCAGATACTGATGTCCGTCTGTGTCTTATAGGCACCATTGTACTCCTGATCAGCATTAAGTATAGGAATTGGCACGACATAAGCAAATGGCTCCCCAATCCTGAATCTGCTCTTCATCTCCAAGTTGAATTCTTCTTCGGGCCGTCGTGAGGATCCTTTAGGAGGCCGCTTTAATGGGATTTCAAAGACCGTCCTATTATTGGAACCTAAATGGATAAGGCCTGCATTCCCTGTGACGCATAAATTAGTCGGATAACTTCTGCCTCCATTCCAAAACGACTGCTTGATTTGTCGGGAATTCAAAAAACGACTGTTGTCTCTATGCAGGGCATGGGCCATATCGTCAATGTGAAGGGGGACCACATATCCGGCGCATCCCTCGGCTGCTACGAACTCATTGGTGATAGCCAGGCAATAAGGGAAGCTCCAGTCGTCAATGTCATCTATTCTTGCTTTCCCATACAACTCTTTCGCCCTATCCTTGATTTCAAAATAGCTTATTTCCCTTTCCTTCCCCTTTGCCATCCATATGTCCTGGCCTAAAGTCAATGTATGTCCTGGCATTTCAGGAAAGAATCTTCTGTACTTCCAAGCGCCTTCAGGATAATTGCTTATCTTCAGGTCACCCTTTTCCATGCAAAACATGTCAGTTGACACTGTAACCGAAACCGGTGCGCAAGGATTCTTTTGTGTGGATTCTTCTATAACAAGGGTTACAGGCGTATGATTTACGAGGTATATGCGGATTCTTTCACCGGAGTTCTTGAAGAAGAGTGTGCCCCCGACAAAACCCGGTGAAATGTATCCCGACCTTGCGACACTGCTTCTGGTCTCGAGGCATGCTCTCTCCCAGTTCTCGAGATCTAACTGCAGGTCGCTTTCCCCTATCACAGCTCCATAAGGCCCTATTCTTACTGGAAAATCGAGAAGCTTATGATTCAGATCATAAAACATGGTTAGCGGCAGGTCCAGCGCTTCAGGAGACAGCAATTTACTGACATCATATCCATCAAGGCCCACGAACCTTGATGGCAGTTCTTTTGAACCCAGAACTGGTCTGGCATAAATTCCCGTATCCGGGGAATGCGACATCTGCATGATCCAATGAGGCCCTCCTTTGTGATAGTCAGGTGGCAAGTCGCCGAATATCATGGAACTGTTTTTTTCAGTTAGCTTTAAAAAGGCAGAATCCACAAACCCCTTCTGCGGCATTATAAGCCGTCCTTTTTTATGCGCTGGCCAAGATATTAATTATGGCCAAACTTTCTGACATGCAGGCCTATTCCCTGATGAGGAAATACAGGATACCTGTGCTGGGCCAGCTGCTGGCAAAGAATGAAAAGCAGGCCCTGCTGGCAGCGAAGAGGATAGGGTGGCCTGTCGCCCTCAAGATATCATCTCCTGATATTATTCATAAAACAGATTTCGGTGGAGTAGCGCTCAATATACAAAACGAAAAGCAGCTTTCTGAAGCCTTCAATAGGATAATTATACGGGCAAGGAAAAAATATCCGAAGGCAAAGATAGACGGCATACTGGTTCAGGAAATGTTTAAAGGCAAAGGGGCAAGGGAAGTGATAATAGGCAGCAAGATTGATTCCCAGTTCGGGCCGATAATAATGTTCGGCCTCGGGGGCGTTTTTGTGGAAGTGATGAAGGACGTCAGCTTCAGGCTTATCCCCATAGAGAGGAAGGACGCCAGGGAAATGATAAGGGAGATAAGGGGCTATTCCATGCTTGAGGAGTTCAGGGGGATGAGAAGAATCAATTTCGAGGCCCTTGAGGACTGCCTCCTGAAGGTGTCCAATATAGTGTGGAAGAACAGGAAGATAAAGGAGCTTGATGTAAACCCTCTTTTTGCTGATTCTAAAGGGGTTATAGCTGCTGATTTCAGGGTTATTGTTTGAGAGCAAGTTGAACAGCTTCATCGATGTCTTTATAAAAGCACCGTGCATATTATTTGAATTGTTAAAAATGCAAAGAAGAAGGTGATGACGTATGGTCCAGCCAAAACTGAAATCAAAGGCCTTCAGGAAGGTGAAGAAAAGGGTTCCGGGAGGAAGGCTTGCCCTCCACTATGTGAAAAAGGAGCCCTCTAAGCATGCTTGCGCAAGCTGCAAAAGGCCTCTGCACGGCGTGGCCAAGGGAAGAGCGCATGATGTTGCTAAACTCACAAGGAGCCAAAAAAGGCCCTCAAGGCCATATGGCGGAAACCTATGCTCAGGCTGCATGAGAGGCCTCATGAAGGAGAAGGCCATGGATCTGCTTGGGAAGCAAGCTTAAATATATCAGGAGCAAGAAGAGTCTATGTTTGAGACAGGCAGGATATGCGTCAAGGTTGCAGGAAGAGAGGCAGGCAAGCCATGCGTGGTTATCAAGAAAATTGACAGCCAGTTCGTCATGGTGACAGGCCCCAAGGCAGCGACTTCTGTGAGAAGGAGGAAGTGCAACATAGAGCACCTCCAGCCGCTCATGCTCAAGGTCGATATAAGGGATGATGCTTCTGAAGAGGATATCATTGCTGCCTTTGAGAAGGAAGGGGTATACGAGAAACTCAAGATAGAGAAGCCTTCAGCAGAGAAGATAAAAGCGGCGCAGGAGGCAGGAAAAGCAAAGGCCTCAAGGCCTCCGGAGAAAAAGGAAGAAAAGAAAGAGGAGAAGAAGGAGAAGCCGAAACCCAAGAAGGAGAAAAAGGAAAAGGC
>CAYJTA010000108.1:0-4111 GCA_964372825.1 uncultured archaeon
AAGCACAATCGACTGTGATATCGACAGTTCTGATAACAGGCATACTCATAACACTAGTAGGAGTCACATACTACTGGGGAGTGCCCCTGATAGAGAAGCAGTCGCTGAAGACGAAATTCGACTCTGCGATATCTTTCATGAAGGACCTTGACTCGGCCATCACAGAGGTTGCCAACGCAGGTGGCAGCAGGGAGCTGAACATACCCATAGGAACGCTCAAGATAAGCACAGATGAGGGCGGAAGCAACAATGCTGTGCTCGAATTCCTGACGAGCCAGCCTCTAATCGAGCCTGGAAACGAGGTGTATCTGGGAGATGTCACATTCGAGGACATAGAGAAGAAGGTGGGCGTTTTCGGCAAGTCCAAAGCAGGCCTGATATCGATGAAGGCCGACAAGGCAGCAGAAGAGTTCAGGGTAATAATCTCCCTCGGATACAGGGAGCTTGAAGACCAGCAGTCAGGCAACAGCTACAAGATTTCCATAAAGGAAGGCATAAGCACCTCCGGAACAAAGAAGATCACAATAAAGGCCGAAGGCAGGGAGGTCAAGCAGGATCTGGCCTCCAACGGGAATGATCTCATACTGACGCTGGTGAAGCTTGATGTGACATAGGCGATAGGAGATGACTGTTGTCAACTCTGATTTTGATATTCTCGTAATCTTCTCGATTCCAACGGCCAGGCTTTAGCAGGCTTCGACATAATATCAAGCGCCTTCCCCCTGAAAAGGGGCCAGCCTGCCAAGAAGATAGTAAGCTTCAACTGCGGCA
Source organism: uncultured archaeon (assembly GCA_964372825.1). Lineage (GTDB taxonomy): Archaea > Aenigmatarchaeota > Aenigmatarchaeia > QMZP01 > QMZP01 > JACPNN01. Next base: position 772 of record CAYJTA010000108.1, read on the forward strand.
GCGCATGCTCCGGCAGCTATACTATGGTTATTGCGACAAGCTATGTGAGGATACATCGTGTTGTGACATGCGCATGAAACTAACCCGCTGTTTCTGATTCCAAACTCAGAAATACTAATAATCCACCCGAATATTAATATGGCCCTTTATGCCCCAAAGAAAATGAAAGGCCAGCATATCATATTCGAGACGATGATGCTGTTTTCCATAGGCATGGCCATCTTTGCCCTCTCTTTTTTTGCCTTCGACGCATACCAGACCTTTTTTGTGGGCCTTGCGAAGACTGACAACATGGAAAGAGTAAAGGACATGGCTATCCTCAAGATCCAGGAAGCGGCATATGCAGAGGGCAATGTCACCTCAGAGATTGCCATACCCACCCGTCTCGGAGGAGAGGTATATTCCCTCAGCCTCTCAGCCAGCGGCATCAACATCAGCCTGCCCGGACTGTACAGTCATTCCCCCTTGCCTTTCGTAAACAGCACCATTCAGCTCTCAGGGACAGCATACAGCTCCAAGGGCAGGATCATCATAACAAAGAGCGACGCAGCCATACGCATCTCCTGAGAATCAAGCATACTACTTCACTTGGCTGGACATGCATTTTAACTGATTTGTGTGATAGATATTTCGCATAAGGAAGCAAGAAACAATATCGTGAGACTCTAAAATCCAAAAAGCTTAAAACAGACCCCCAATATAGCGAAAAGCAGCTTATCACGGAAAAGCCCGATGATTTTAGCCTGTCCATGGCTATAGAAATTTCCGGGAATGCGCGCCTAACTGTTCAGGCATATATTGCACCTTGGACAAAAAGTAATTCAGATGTACAGAAAATGCTCGGTCTGTAGCAGGCCGTTCGGAGGCAGGGGAAAGGTTTGCAAGAGCTGCAGTATCCATGTGTCGGTACAGCAGACAGAGGCAAAGGACTCCTTTCATCAGGCCCTTGAGGGGCTTCAGGATGAGACAGCTGATATACGGAAGCTTGTTCTTGAGAAGAAGCTGGCTTCGGACAAGATAGAGGAGGATCTGAAAGCCATAAAGTCAGAGGCTTCCGATATAAAGCAGCGCTTCAGGCATATGGAGGAGCAGCTGGTCCATATGAGGAGATCGAACCTTCCGACGGGCAAGGATGACATAAAGCCACACGAGATGGATGTGCTAACGGCCGAGAGGAGGGTTGTTGTAAAATTCCTTGAGAAGCTGGAGGACCTCTACAGGAACGGGAGGATCGACAAAAGGGCGTATGAAGAAGCGCTGTCCATCAATATCCACAGGCTCAAGCTGCTTGACGGCATGATGGACACGCTGAGGACAAGCTTCCTCGAAAGGACGGCAGGCATTGAAAAGAGGCTCTCTGAACTGGAACATGCGGCGAAAAGGCTAGATGTGATTGAAAGGAAGATAAACAGGCATGAGGAAAAGCTGCCGAGCATAGTGGAAGTGCTGGCAAGGCTCGATTATTTCAGCAGCAGGGTGAAGGAGCTGGACAGGCTGCTTTCCGCATATTCAAAGGAAAAGGAAGGCATGATGCTGGAAATTGAAGGCTTTTCAAGGACAATGGATGACAGGATCATGAAGCTCCATCACGATGTCGAGACAGTGAAGGTGGCAAAGGCCGACAGCAGGGAGATGGAAAGCATGAGGCTTGCCCTGGACAAGCTGAGCAGCATAAACCAAAGGCTTGTTGAGAAGCTCTGGAGGCATTATGGACGCCAGTAAGCACAGAGATGAGAGCAGACATATACACCCATCTAAACACCACTCGAAGATTTCAAGGGAGGAGATAATGGCCATACTCAGGCTCATCGAATCGCAGAAGGCAGACGGCGTGCTTTCCCATGAGACATACAGGCAGCTCAAGCTTTCCATGGAAAGCGAGATTGAAGAAGGCAATTCATGCTCATCATGCGGCTCGCCCATCGAGAAGACTTCAAAATTCTGCACATTCTGCGGCTTCAATATGGAGGCCGCAAGGAAACCGTAGTATGGCCACATGCCCGAACTGCTCAGAGAGCAATGCACGCAATGCGAGGTTCTGCAGGGAGTGCGGCATAGTCTTTGCCAAAACCTCGTCCATAGATGACAGGAACATAGTGGTTTCAGGCCACTTTTTTAACCTTCTGGAATCCCAGGAAAGCGCAAGCAACAGGCAGAAGCATGACAGGCTGGAGCAGTTGGCCAAGCTTTCAAGGTTTCCTCTGGGGGAAAAGCCAGGGCTGCATCCCCATATACAGAAGACCTTTGACATGCATGCGTTCGAGCTTGAAGAGCTGAAGAAGACAGTGCTTGCGCATGAGATAGAGAGGAGGATGGAGACAAGCCAGCTGGAAGAGAAAATCAAGCAGCTTGAGTCGAGGTTTATGGCAATGGAGAAGGGCATAGGGGCTGTGGCAAGGCAAAGGAACGTCTAGTCGCTTCTTTTTATTTACAGATTCCACAAACTTTCATATGCCGGCAAAATCACGCCTGAAGGACTTTCTTAATAACCAGCGCAATCTTGGCATGGTGATACGTTTTTCAGCCAAGACAAGACTCAAGGACGAGAGCGTTGCTGAGCACAGTTTCCATGTGGCCTTTTACGGGATGATGCTCTCTGATATGGAGATGAAAGAGGGCAGGAAGATCGACACGGAAAGAGTGCTGAGATCAGCTCTCCTTCATGACCTTGAGGAGTGCGTGACAGGGGACATCCTCCATCATTTCAAGCACAGGGACAGGAAACTGAACAGGGAGATAAAGAGGATATCGACACGATTCTTCTCCGATCTGATACAGAATCTGCCGGAAGGGATGTCAAAAAGTTACTATGATTTCTGGTCGAATGCAAAGGATACAAAAAGCATCGAGGGCCACATCCTTCATGCCGCTGACAGACTTGCCGCCCTGCTTTATTCTATGGAGGAATACAACCTTGGCAACACGACTTTCGGGCCTGTTATCACGGAAATAGTGAAAAGCCTGAAGGGCATGCACATGAAGTCCGTCGATTATTTCCTTAAGGAGCTTGGGTTCTGACGTTCTGCCTACTTAAATCCCCTGTCGAATTCTTACCTATGAGGGCCATCGGGATAGATCTGGCCGCAAAGCAGACCAATCCGACAGGCTTCTGCATTATTACTGAAGAGCAGACAGAAACCAAAATATATTATTATGATAAGGACATTCTGGAAGAAGTGGAAAAAGTGAAGCCTGATATTATAGCCATAGACGCTCCCCTATCATTTCCCTCCAAAGGCTTCTTCAGACACTCTGATGTTCTTCTGCAAAAGATGGGATATCGGCCGCTTTCACCTAATTTTGAGAATATGAAGCAGCTGGTTATAAGAGCCAGAAAGAT
>CAYJTA010000109.1:0-4072 GCA_964372825.1 uncultured archaeon
AGTTATCATGATATAAATATCACAGAAATTATTATTTTATAGTAGTATCTAGCCGATAAGTTTATAAATAGCATGCATATATATAGACACATGCCAGAAAAAACCGAAATATTCGGCTCTTTGAGGAAAATATTGGAGCAAACGACAGTCGATGAGTGGAAAGAAATACCTGCACGTGGATTATATGCGCCAAAATATTTTTCTACCAGGATTGGTCCTCTCCAAGCGACTCTTTCGATTGGCTCTGAAGGATCTATCAAGTTAGATTCTTTCTACTTACTAACGGTAAACGAAGGTGATAAAGTCCTAGCATCTTACAGAGGCGATGAAGTGAAGCAGTTATATCTTTCTGTTCAAAGAAAAATTTGGGATCATGAATCACAAGAACGGGCAGAAAACACAGATTCTAACTTGGCCAGATTGGCGCAAGTGCTCGCAGATGACGTCTGATGTTATCATATTCCTTGAAACATACTTATCTTCCCTTATCCAATATTCATTATGCCTTTCATCGAAGCCCCTTTCCTCGAGGACTTCCTTTTGCCATTTTTATTCACCCTTGCCGTGTCCTTTGGAACGCTCCAAGTAGGAGGCTTCATTAAACACAGGGGTGCCAACCTTTTAATAGCGATGATTATAGCCTTCTTTGCAGCAAACGATACAGGCGTAGCTCAATTCCTGAAAGCAATTCTGCCTTCGGCAGCCCTCTTCTTCATGGCCTTATTCTTCATAGGTTTCATCTTCTCCTTCGTCAAGGGCAAGCATGAGAAAGATTTCACATTGATAGCCGTCATTTTTGCCCTGCTGCTGCTCTTCCTGATCAGCGGCCAGAAGCTGCTTGAAAAAACCTTCGATGAAAGCTTTATAGCCATCCTTGCCGTTGTGCTGATGGCCCTGATATTGTATACAGCCTACAATAAGGGAACCGGTCAGGAGCAGCCAAGACAATAGCATTTATTTCTTGATCTCCCTCTTGAACTCCTTCACAAATTCCTCGGCCTCTTCTGCCACCATTTTTGCGGCCTCTAGAAGCGTCTTCTTCGGGTTCTTTGCGTACACTATGATCTTGGGCTGGGCAAGATAGGGATGCTCCAGCATGTATGTGGCCTGCAAAGCCCCGGCCTGCCAGCATTTCTCCCTCAGAATGTTGAGAAATGTGTGGCTTTCGCCCTTTATCTCGATTTTCAGCTTGTCGTCCTTCCTCTCAAGCACATTCAGGTCCATGTGTCAATAATTGTCGGATGCTATTTAAATTGTTTAGAAATTGCGTCATTATTGGTAATTCCTTTTCTTGGATACGTTTGTGTATGAAGCATACCAGCTGATATGCTTCTGTCTCCCATTCCCCTTCTTTTGGAAAAGAAGGGTAGTGCGGGGGGCAGGATTTCCGTTCTGGATTTTTTGTTTGGGTTTTGGTAATTGTTTTCTTTGCCGTATGGGCTTTCTTTTCTGAAAAGAAAGCCTATCGAACCTGCGAAGGCACTAAGCCACGGGATTTCTTATTTCACAGCTTTTCGCTCAACACTCAAGAGTCTTCTTTTCCGCAGACGCTGTACTTGCATCTGCGTTCTTTTGGGTAAAGCCCTTTCTTGTGCATTCAGTTTTCTTTTCCGTAGACGCTTTTCTTTTTTGAAAAGAAAAGGGTCTTTTGAGTCCCGCGCCGTTGGCCGTTGCCAGCCTTTTCTGTTCAATTTTGTTTCTTTTCGTGCACGTTTTCTTTGTGAAAGAAAAGGTGCTTGGCTACCCCCGCTCTCTATACTTTTAATGACTGGCTGCTAATTTAAAATAATGGGGATATTTGATTTTATCACTCCGGGCTTCATGTGGGGGTGGAGGGTCAAAGGCCTGAGGAGAAAATGGGACAGGCTGAGGGAGAAGTGCCTCAACAGGAAAAGGCCTCTGAGGGACAAGCTGCTTGAAAAGCTCGACACGATAGAGAACAACCTACGCACCATAGAGGAGACAAGCCTTAACAGGGTTACGGCGGCAAGACTTGCGAGGGAGATTGAGCTGGATCTTGAGGAGATAAAGGAAATATTAAGGTCGAAGGAATCTGAAATACAGGATTTCTATAAGGGAAAAATGTCCTCGGATAAAGCAAAGGCCTGATATGTTTTCTCATAGTGACGCAAAGTTCAGGCCGAATGACAGTAATCTCTAATAAATTATCGAATGACATGAAAAACAAAGAAAATATCAGATATCGAACCTGCTCTCCTTCACGGTATTCAGTATCAGCCTCGTATGGGTTCTGGTCACGTTCGGTATGGTCTGCAGGTATTTGACGAACTCATCGAGCTGCCTTCTTGTCTGAAATTTGGCCACAATGGCCACATCGAAGCTGCCTGTGACATCATATACCGAGTAAACGTACTTCTTGGTCGCCACGAGGTTTTCCACATCAAACAGCTTGCCTTTGCTGACTCTAACCTCTATGAGAACCTCAAGGTCATAGCCAAGACTCTGATAGCCAAGCACAACACTGTACCCCTTTATTATCCCTTCCTTTTCAAGCCTCTTAGTCCTGTTCATGACTGTGACAACACTTACACCCACCCTTTTGGCGATCTGCCTGTAGCTCAGCCTGCCATCCTTGGCCAGTATGTTTATGATGGCCTTATCAATCCTGTCTATAGCCTCAGTGTGCATATTTTCCTTATATGAATTTTAATCTGGTTGACCATTTATCCTGATTATCTCAACAAATATTTATATTTATCTTATATTTATATACTTTCATTAACCTTTTCTACCAAAAATGATATTAATATCAAAAAGGAAGGATTAATTGCCCAGGATAACGGGAACATGGGATCCACGCTGGATGGCGGCAAGCCCTTGGAGCTAAATCCACTAGGATATTTGGCCGCATCGCCTGGATCCCATCGAGGTTCCTTTTTCTTTTCCTGTAATGTGTCCACTATATTACAGAATTTATCACTCATATATAGTGAAATAGAGAAAAGCTTAAATATAGATCTCCTTCAATAAGCGATTGAGATATGTATGGAATATAGAAATCGAAATCTTCCGACTGTGAATGAGATGGGCAAGGAGCTAGAAGCTGGAGGGCATGTGGCTTTCGGTAAAAGAGCTTACAATCAAACTTCATCGAAATGCTTTGAAATCGCTTCAAAAATTGCTGGAATGTTTGGCTACTCTTCTCTACAGTCGCGGGCAGAATTGACGGGCAGAATTTTCTCCGGCAGAGAAGAGCAGCTTGGATGGCGTAAAGTGAAAAGAAAGAATTCACCGGCGTCTCTTGTAATTAGGGCTCCGGATAATCTGAACGATGTGCATGTGGCATTCGAGCTTTTTGGGCAGGAATATAATTACGGGCCTGGCGTGCGGGAAGGTTTTGAGGAGACAATGAGAATTCCTCTTTATCCTCAGTAAATTCAGACTTAACTCTTCACGGGATAATCAGCCGCTGTTTCCTAAATCGCATCTATATCGTCCGGATTAAGGATAATCTTCCCGAAAAGCTTGAAATCTTCCCATATCCTCGGGCATGCGCAATTGATTATGCAGTCTATTTCCATGCCCATTATCTTCTCCTTTGTCAGCATGTCCGCCACAATTATTGCCACATGCTTCCCTTTGGCCTCCAGCTTCCTTTTCGCATGCCTGGCAAGGTTTGTGTACATCTGGCCGGGCTTGGAAGAGATATAGATTGCAAAATTCCTCATATCCTTGGCCTGTGAAATATGCCATGCCTTTATCCGCCTTAATTTCTCCCCTTCCTTTGTGTAATCGATTATTTTTTTGTGCTCAAAGTCAAGGGACAAGACAGTTTTGAGCGTTTTGATTGCCAGGCCGAGGGGATGGAATTTCCCTGAGCCCAGATAAAGGAAGCAGTCAACCTCCTTCTCGAAAGGCAGGGCAGCAGAGTAGTCGCAGCCCAATACCTGCGCAATTGTTCCTGCCCTCGCATGGCCTCCTGTATAGATTTTTATTTGGTTTTTCTCCAAGATTTCTCTTGCCTTATCGATTGAAGATAAAAATTGGCTCGTTGTTATAAGGCAGATTTTTTTGTATTTTTTCAATTCTATCATGCTGCTTTGCAGGAGTT
>CAYJTA010000110.1:0-4034 GCA_964372825.1 uncultured archaeon
ATTCCAGCGCGAGCATTACGCATGAGCCAAGACCTTGCAGGTTGTTCTCGTCGATTTCGTATTTCTTGTCGTATGCCATTCATTATCACACAAACTCCTGTTGCATCCTCAGCTCCGAATATTCGTCAGCATCTTCTTTTTGCCTCTCCAGGAAATCGAGTTTATACAGACCTGTCCCTGTCCTGTTCTTCGGGTTATCTCTAGGGTTGTGGTAACCGGGGCTGTGGATTATTCCATCCAAGTCCGTGTACTCTTCGTCAGGCCCTACATATCCTCCAAAGACAAAGCATTTGTCCTGATGCTCCGGCCTGAGGGCTTCGAGGTTGCAGTCCGCAAGCTTCAGGTATTTCTTCTCCATTTTCGCCTCCTCAAGGTTTTCAGCCGAAGCTGTGATCCGTGCGCCTTTCATGCCTCGGCAGATCCAGCAAGTAATCTCCGTTCCAGTTGCTGTTGTATGGGATTTCTCTCAGGTTTGTGCAGCCGGGGATATGCGTGATTTCGTCGTCGTCAATGTATCGCTCTGCCGGCGGCACATAGTGTCTTTTTTCCAGGCACACCTGCCTGTGGTCCCCTCTCAGGGACCCTAAATTGCAGTCTCCAAGCCAAAGATATTTCTTTTCCATTTTCTCACCTCCTCATGTCAGTTATTCATCACGAAGCAGGATCTCACGCTTTAGCTTGATCAGTTTCCTGTACTCCGGATCTGTCGGGTATTTCAAACTGAAATCGAGAATATATTCCCCTGACCATGTGATGTTTTTCGGGTTGTGCTTCGGGTTCTGGTAGCAGGGACTGTGGGTTACGCCGTCAGCATCGACATGCTCAATGACAGGTCTCATATATCCTCCCCTTTCAAGACAGCTCCTCTGATAGCCTTCGCTTAAGGACTCGAACCTGCAGTGTACCATATCCACTCTTTCCTTTGTCATTCTATCAACTCCTCAGGGTTGATCGCAACTGTAGTCCGTGTATCTCTGTTTCTCGGGAATGTCCAGATAGTATTCTCCGAACCATGTGCTGTTTACGCCATTATCCCTCGGGTTGCTGTATTGGGGGTCATGTGTGATTCCATCTTCATCGACGTACTTCTCCGTTGGCGAGACATAGCGCCCTGCTTCAAAACATGCTCGCAGATGGTCCTCCTTCAGGTTCCAGAAATGGCAGACCTCCAGCAGAATCCTCTTGGTCGGCACAAAATCAAGCTTGTATACACTATCATCATCCTCGCCCTCTTCGAAGTTGTCAGGATTATGCCTCGGCGTCGGGTATGCCGGGTGATGAATGATACTGTCCATGTCTGTGTATCTTGTATATGGCGGCACATAGCGTTCTTCATCCAAACACATTTTCCTGTGAACCATGCTCAGCGAACTGAAATTGCAGTCGGCAAAGTACATTTTTTCCCTCATGCGCTCACCTCCTTCTTCTCTTCAGCGGTCCTGTAGATAGAATGCCCACCGAACTTGTTTCTCATGACGTTCTGGATGGCGAAGCTCTCTGCCCTTTTCCCTTTGGCTTTGATTTGGTCAAGCATATCGAGCTGCTCTTCAAGCACTTTGAGCGCATGCCTATATTCTTTCCTGTCCCCGTTCTTGACAATGAGGGCTGCAGAAAGGGCAAGTGTGGGGACAGGTGTATCGGTGTCTGAGGCCATGCCGATGAAGTCGGAATACCGCTCAAAATAGCCCGGCAGAGTATTATAGACATCCCAGCTTCTCACTTTGCCCAGATAAACATCGAAGACTTTGCTTCTGCAGAGGCCGTCATTAAGAGCTGCTGCGGCCTTTTCAGGGTCGAGGCCAAGCTTCCTGGCAAAATAAAGCGATTCGCCTGAAATCATGACCATGGCCTCGTAGAGAGCCCTCTTGGGAGGAGAAAAAATGTCATTTCCAATCCTCATCAGGTCTGACTTCAGTGCGCCTGTCCTTATGGCGCTGGAAAACTGGAAGTATTCCAGATCTGATATCTTTTCAAGCTGCTTCTCCACTCTTTTTCTGATATCGTCCGCTTTCATGTTTCCTGTTGAGTAATCCCTCAGACCATAGCTGATATCTGTCAAGGGGACTGCTATTCCTTCTGCTTCAGCCACATCAAGAGCCCAACTGAATGTCCTGCCTTCCACTTTAGGCTCGGCGCTGGCTGCTTCGATATCTGAAGGGGAAAAATACCACAGGTCTGCCTCACCGAGGTCGCTGGAAAGAATGCTTTTTGCTTTCTGCCTGCTGAACCATTCAAACTTCCTTATCCCTGCCGAGTACGAAACAGCAACAGCCTCGCCTATTGCGTGCATCTTGGCCTTCTCATCTGTGGCATTGTGTATCATCTTCGTCATGTGGCCGCTGCCTGAAGGGCCCATGTAATGCGAGTTTGCGCAAAAAGCTGAGAGTATTGGCAGGGTTTCTTTGTACGCTTCTTCGTCTCCGCCGGCCATGGCACATGCAGCGCCATCCTGAACCCTGCCGGGGCCGCCGCTGATGCCTGCGTCAATGAAGTCAATTCCCTTTTCCTTCCGGAGGCTTTCCGCCAGCCTCTGCGAATTCCTGTAGTCTGAGTTGCCCGTGTCGATTATGTTTTTAATCCGGATTCCATTTGCCGCAAGTTTTTCCACTGTTTCAGAAACAATTTCACTCTTGTCAGGGAGGCTCAGGATGGCTGTTTCTGCGTGGCCTGATATTTTTTCTATCGGATATGCAGGTATTCCGGCAAGCCTTCCGTTCATCTGGGCGTTTTTGCCAGTATCATAGCCTATCACTTCATATCCCGTATCTACCAGCCTTTTCCCTATTTCAAGGCCCATTTTTCCAAGGCCAATGATTCCGATAGTTGGCTTGTATGTCATAGTGTCTCCTAGAGCTTCTCCAGTATCGTCTCGAGGCTGTCGCCCACAGTGTAGGTTTCTTTACCGGCCTTCCTGACCTGCTCCCTGCTCTCCTCAAAAAGCTCAAGCTGTTTGATTCCCAGATTGAGGCTGAAGCCTGTCGGGTTTTCGTCATATGTGCCGTCAACGATTGTGTCAACAAAGAACTTGTGGGGGTTTGCTGTCAGGCCGAACCAGTGGTAAGGATTCCTCTTTCCAGCATCAAGGATTGTTGCCTTGGGGTCGGAGGAGGCGAAGTCCAGTCTTACTTTTTTCCCGTTCATGCCTCCTATCTCGAAAAATTTGATGCCTTTGGCTGTCTTGTCGAGATAGAGGTAGTCATTTTCCGATTTCACAACCCCTTTGCCGACATAACCGTTCACCCTCACTCTGTCGCCGCCGAAGCTTTCCATGTCGAAACTGAGGTGGGCGAATGTCTCGTTTGGGATGCCGGCAGGGACAAGGACGCCGTTCTTGTCCTTGAAAAGATAGCTTGCCCCTTTGGCAGCCAGGTTCTCTATGCTGCCCAGAGGCCCTATGTACGTCGCAAGGGCCAGGAAATGAGGCCCAAGGTCGAGTATCAGGCCTTCCTGAAGGGCATTCTCCCTTCCTTCGCTCTCTATGGTCTGCGGTTCGAGAAGGAAGAATGTTGCTTCCCGTATGCCAAAATCCAGAACCTGTAGCACCTCAGACATTCCCTGCCTCAGGTATATGGCCTTCACCCTATAATGGTCGAAGCAGAGGACTTCTGTGTCATAATCGGCAGACTTTGACTTAAGCGCCTTTGCGGCTTCTATGCTTGCGTCAAGGGGCTTCTCTATGAAAATACGCTTTGCCCTTGGCAGCCACTGGGAAGCTATGTCGCAGTGAGTCCTGTCCCATGTGGCGACTATGACCTCATCGATGTTATTGAGCATCTCGTAATCCGCCTTGTCTGCCGGATTATCCTTGCCATAATATCTCACCTTGAAGTCTCCTCCTGACTTCTTCAGGCCGGTCAAGTAATTTGGCTCATTCACGATGAGATCGGCCAGACACAGATGGATATCGCCACTCTTCACGTAGACCTCGAGTGCAGGCCAGTACCTCTTGCTGACGTCAGCCCCGTGGCAGCCTTCGATGACAATGGATTTTGGCTTCCTTTTAAGGGTTCCGCTAAGCAGGCGGCCATTTTTCT
>CAYJTA010000111.1:0-1333 GCA_964372825.1 uncultured archaeon
ATCTCCGTTATCACAACTCCTGCTCCTGCTGTCCTCCCGTCTGGAGGGCCAAGGCAGCCGGAGACCAAAACTATCGCAAGAACAGGAAGAGCAAACATCCCCTTTAACTTCTTTTTTTCTGGCATCGCAACCTACTTTATATTATAAGCTGCACCCTCATTTATATCTTTCAAACGGCCTTAAAACCTCCAGATTCTGCCATGCCTGCAAAACCGCGAAACTCAATATCATACATTCAACTCAGAATTCTTCCAGTCTTCTGAAGTGGATTTTGGTAAGGCCGACAAATACAAATTTGTAAGCAATTCCTATATGCCGGCAAACCAGATTGCCACTTTCACTTTAGCATACATGCATATCACTTAACTCCACTTTCTGGTTAAGTTCTACAACAATACCATCATAAAAAGAGCATGTATGGCTTTTCCAAGCTTATCTGCCCCGGTGCCTGAAAATAGTCACGATAAATTACGAGAAACTGTGCTTAACAGGGAGATGTTTTCAAAAACAAAATGCTTGCAAACCAGCCATATACACAATCTATCCCAAAGCCTATATTTTCGGCTTCACCTTCAGCATCACGCTGTTCCTGAACTCATAGCTGTACTTGAGCGTTGCTGTTATGAAATGCGTGAACTCTATCTGCCCTCCGGCATCAGGAACCTTCACCAGGCACGCAAAATTCGGGGTCTCTTTCTGTATGAACTTCAACATCTTCTTCTCCCCATCCTCATCAGCCTTGGATATGCATACGTACAAATCATTTGCAAGCCCGCCACCATCAGATGACTTGAATTCTATGCTGCCTTCGACAGGCATTGCTGCATTCTTCGGGAAGCCTGATCCTGTGTTCTCTATCTTGAATGTCAGGACAGTGTTAGTGACGCCCGCAGGTATAGGCTGGACATCATCCACTGTTACCAGAGGGTGCAATGGGCCCTCGCCGACGACTGCATTGGAAGCCTGCGTTCTGAATCTCTTTTCTGCAAGCCTCCGCTGGTACTCGTTCTCGTCTATGAAACTTATGGTAGTCCTTGAGGATGTCTCGAAAGGATACACAACCCTTATTTTCACCCCATCCTTCGGGCACGTTGTCTCAAGCTTTACAGTATCGTGGGCCCTCAATGTCCAGCTAACCTCCTTGGCCTCAAGCCCAAGAAGGTTTATAGGTCCATGCGATGCATCGCCCTCAAGGCTCAGTAAGCCCGGGCAGTAGTCAAAAAGCTCCACCATGATGCCCTTGACAGGGGTTTTCCTCTTGTTTTCGACATACGCTATGATTTTGGCCGTCTGCTCGGGGGCTATTTCCGAAGGGAGGGCCTCCAGACTTTTG
>CAYJTA010000111.1:1343-4012 GCA_964372825.1 uncultured archaeon
CATCGTCTGCGTACGGGCTGTCAACACACGGCGTCCCTGGTATGCAAAAACCTCCATCGAGGCAGCCTGATATAAGCACTATAGGCATCATTAGAATCAAGTGTCGATAAGACAGAGGCATAATTAAATATGGCCGCCGAAATTTATATTGGGAGTATGAAAGGGGGAAAAGGCCAGATGCTTCTGGAGTTTGTCATTGCAACCCTCATCTTTTTCGCCATCCTTTTCTACATAACGAGCCTCCTCAATGCCAATGTCAGCAGATACAGCCTTTCAGCGGCTGCAGACAGCCTGGAGGCAAAAGCAGTAAGGGTATCGGAGCAGCTCCTGTCAATAGGATTGTGGGACAATGGAACACCCTCTTCCCCCGGCCTCCTCGACAACAGAAGCCTGATTGATTATGAAAGAGTGTCGCGCTTCAAGGCACTCTGCAATGACTACATCCCAGTGCAGAGGATGCTTGGCCTGACATCAGCCGGTTTCATAGGAAAGAACGCCAAAGATTTTTTCATATCAATAATTGACAACAAAAAGAAGCTATTGGAGTGCGGCAAGAGCACAAGGCCGGCAACATCGGCCCACATAAGGAGGTATGCGCTTTCCCAAAACAATACTGTAGCGGTCTTGGAAGTTTTTGTGTGGTAACATCTTTAGCTACCGGCACAAATATTCGGCCAAAATCAAAGTCTGCTACTGCAAGTAAATCATTTGTCTTTGTGGAGACCATAAACAAAATATAAGTCAAAAAAGCGATAATTATGGCAATGGTCGGGAAATATAAAATTCACATCGGCGGAAACTGGATAAAATCAGTTTCGGGCAAAACATTTGAAAGCCTTAATCCGGCAACAGGCAGGACCATAGGCGTCTTCGAGGCAGGAATAAAAGAGGACGTCAAAAAAGCCATAGAGGCCGCCGGGAATGCATGCGATTTGTGGAGAAAGACACCCCCGCCGAAAAGGGGGGAGATCCTCTTTAAGGCCAGCCAGCTTCTCAGGAAAAACAAAGAGAGGCTTGCGAGGATTGTGACCACGGAGATGGGGAAAGTCCTTCCTGAAGCAAGAGGCGATGTGCAGGAAGCCATAGATGTTGCAGAGTATATGGCGGCAGAAGGGAGGAGGCTGTATGGCCACACAACAGCAAGCGAACTGAGAAGCAAGTTTGCTATGACTATAAGGATTCCTCTGGGCATTGTCGGGCTGATCACCCCATGGAATTTTCCGGTTGCAATCCCTGCATGGAAAATAGCGCCTGCACTCATATGCGGCAACACAATTGTTTTCAAACCTTCCAGCGACACACCCCTGTGTGCCATAGAATTTGTAAAGATCTTCGAACAGGCAGGCGTCCCTAAAGGCGTCTTAAATCTTGTTACAGGGTCTGCAGACGATGTGGGAAAGGAAATTGCAGTTAACAGAAAAATGAGGGGCATCAGTTTCACAGGAAGCAGGGAGACAGGAGAATGGATAACAAGGAATGCTGGCATAAAAAAGATCGGGCTTGAGATGGGCGGCAAGAACGGCATCATAGTCATGCCGGATGCTGATATAGATCTTGCCCTTGACGGAATAGTATGGGGCGGCTATGGAACGACAGGCCAAAGGTGCACCGCATGCAGCAGGGTCATTCTGCATGAGAAAATTGCGGAAAGGTTTAAGAGAAAATTGGCATTAAAGGTAAAAAAACTGAAAGTAGGCGATGGAATGCAAAAATCGACAGATGTTGGCCCACTTATTAACAGGAAGGCGGTGGAAAAGACCCATAAATATGTGCAGATAGGCACGGAAGAGGGAGCTAAACTGCTTGCCGGGGGGCAAATCATAAAAAGAGAAGGATTTTTCTACGAGCCGACCTTGTTTTCGGATGTGACTGCAGACATGCGGATAGCTCAGGAAGAGATATTCGGCCCTGTTGTTGGAATAATAGAGGCTAAAAATATAGACAATGCCATAGACATCATGAATTCGGTCAAATACGGCCTCAGCTCCTCGATATACACAGCCAACATAAACTTGGCCTTTACTGCCATCCAGAACATTGAGGCAGGCATCACCTATGTGAATGCAAGCACAATAGGGGCTGAAGTGCATTTGCCTTTCGGCGGGATTAAGGACACAGGCAACGGGACTAGGGAAGCTGGTATGGAGGGCATAAACGAGTTCTCTGAGACAAAAGTCGTTTATGTCGATTACAGCGGGAAGCTTCAGAGGGCACAGATAGATACGGGTTGACAAGAGATTTACAAAATTCTGGAAAACTGGCAATCAGGCTATATAAAACCAGCCTGATAGGTTTCTGATCGGCACTTGTTAATTGTTATGAGGCCGAATCACCCATAGCGGCTTTCTCAAGTTATTTCTGGAATATATGTTTCCCGCAGCTGATCCTGCAGGTTTTACTGAGTTTGTAAATTACCTTATCAAAAGAAGAATGCATTAAACCTGTCAAATTCTTAGTTTCCTGAATAAGCTTAAACAGCCTCCACAATCATCCGATATATATTTTACAGTCTATAAATACGGGAATAGCATTTCATACGTGCAATATTTTCATGTAACCCTTTTCCATGAAATAAATCAAAAAGCGTTAACGGAAAAACGATAACAGGACTGTTTATATATCTTTCTGAAAATGCAGATTCTTTAGTTGTTTCACTTTAATCTGAATCC
>CAYJTA010000112.1:0-4007 GCA_964372825.1 uncultured archaeon
TCACCACAAGCGAGTTCGTGTACATGATGCCATCTATCAGCAACAAGACACAGGCTCTCAATGTCACGGACGTGGAAATAGTTTCAGTTACTTTTGATGATGGCAGCGCGCTCAGCTATTCCAATGCCAGCTGGGGCCCGATGAACTTTTCCGATAACAGCTTCGAGTGGTCATTCAACAGCTCTACAGGCTTTGTCAGGCTGGATCCCGGCAAAAGAGGGGGGCAGTACATCGTAAGCCTATATGTGAACAACAGGTCTGCATATACCCAAGTGAAGTTCACGATAAAGCCGTATGATATCTGTACATCATCAAAGGCTTCCTCGGACACAACAAGCAGCGCTGACTACTGGTTCCAGTTCAAGACAACCGATATTGTATACCTTCAGGTGGCAGTGAGGCAGTTCCAGGGAGGCACAAACACAAGCTCAGGGAGCGGCAGCTCATCAGGGGGGGCAGGAGGATATGGGATGGGAGGAGGCTCTTATTCAGGATATGGAAGGGGCAGCCAGTGCACAGTCTCAGGGACGCAGCAGGCAATTGCCAATGCCACGGTGTCCATTGTGAAGGTCACAAATACCAACAGCGGCGGGGATGAGCCGCTGAATACAACTTCTTCCATCTGCCAGGCTTTGAGCACGGCAGGCACCTATCTCTGCACAATCCAGGCAAATGACAACCTCTGGGACGGCGGCAGCCATGTGATCGTTGTCAGGGTAGCTACACCAGACAGCTCGCAGGACACAGGCTACGGCTTCTTTGAGGCAAGGGCATTCTACATCTACGGCTGGACAAGCACATGGAGGAACAAGCCAGCATCGAATATCACGATGAGTGTCAACATGTACCAGGCAGGCTCAAACTGGTGGTCCAACAACCAGGGGCTGAGCGGCACAGTAACGGTCGAAAAGGTCGAATATTACGGGAAGATGGGCGAGTGGATCTGGCCTCCCATCAAATACAACTACAATACCACAGGCCTGAATTCGACTTCCATAGGCTCTGGCGGCTATGGGAGCCTTACGCTGCCTGCCAGCAGGGCTCCGAACGGACAATGGGATTCGGGCTCCTATAATGCTGTTGTCAAGGGAGTTGACGAGCAGGGCAATGTCGATTACGGCAGGATATGGTTCGAGGTAAGGAGGTTTGATGCATACGCCACTCCTGTGGAGATAATGAACGGCAGCGGCTATTGCGGCTCAGGGACATGCTTCCGCTACAAGTACCTGTTCAATACAAGAGAGAACATATCCCTTTATGTGAAGGTCAGCGATGCCGGCTCAGACTACTCGAGCTACGGCAATTCCCTGGGCGGGAACATAACCATAAGGGTGAAGAAGCTTGATTATTACACAACATGGCCGCCCACAGAGCTCAGCACAAGCCTGTATACGGCAAATACCCTTACAGTGAACCAGTCCAACAGGGATTACTATTCAGCAAACCCTGATACAGAAGGCAGCTATGTGCTGCGGATAAACAGGACATCCGGCAGATGGGACAGCGGCTATTACAGCGTCGTCCTCGACCTCAACGGGACTGAGACGGGCTACGGCTGGTTCTCTGTCCAGGCCTTCTATGTGAACACGCAGCAGGTGAATGAGAACAGGACTTCTGTATGGACAACCAGAGGCAGGGGGCCCATATACTTCAATGTCTCAGCCACAAGCGGCCAGAAGTGGTACGGATATTACACATCCTCCGACTACATAAATGCGACCATTACTGATCTGACACTTCGCACATGGTCCTCCGGAACCAATGGCTGGACGCAGACCGTCTATAATTACCCTGAAGATATCAACATGAGCATAGCCGGCTCGAACAGCCTCAGCATCAATTCAACACATCTGCTGAACATAACATACAGGAATGGCACATGGCCGGCAGGCTGGTACAACGGCGAGCTGGCTGTGAGGAATGCGGAAAATGAGACTGTGACTGGAAATGTGTACTTCAATGTCCAGCCCTTCAGGGTCAACATCAACCTCGACCAGTGGAACATAGGGACAACTGACAATGCCTCAGGCACCATATACGTTTACGAGCCTGACTGGTCGAGCTCGAGCACAATAAACAGCAACTTCACAATTGCCAGCATAGTGGAAGAGAGCTGGAGCTATAATGGCTATTCGGCAACGCCGATCACAGGCTATACGCCTGCCTCAGGGCAGGTCTGGAACGGCACGACAATGTTCAATGTCACCCCCAACAACGGCTCATGGACAGGAAGCGGCTACAAGAACCTCAAGGTAAGGGTGAGGGACACGGCAGACAACAGCACTCAGGAGAGCTGGATGTCCTTCAGGGCGGTTCCCTTCGTCACAAGCGTGGTCAGGGTCTCTCCCTACACCATAGGGCTCCGGCAGAATGTCACTGTGAATGTGACGCTGACAATCCCGAGGACAGGCCAGTCTGCGGCAGGCAACATAAGCTCTGTCTATTATTGGGGATGGCCTTCGAAGACCTACTACAACTTCACCACAGGCGGCTGCACGGCCAGGAACGGCCAGGGGAGCTGCATGGTAAACGGAAGCGCCAACGTCACGATACTCGCCCCGCCGGGAGGATGGAATGAGAATTACTATTACGTGTATTTCACTTTCACCAGGCACAATGATGCAAGCTCGACTATAGACGACTGGAGCTCTGTGTATTTCTATGCGAGGCCCAGCCTTACCGGCTACATGTCTGCAGTGGGGGACAATGGCTACTGGAAGAACTTCTACCTGCCGGCGGAGAATGTCACAATCAACCTGAATTCGGTCACCAACCTCAATGGCGCCAGCATGAATGTGACTGTCACAGGAGTTGAGTATGCAAGGGACACATCCGGCTGCTACATGGAGTCATGCAGGACATACCAGAGCGCTTCCAGCTGGTATGTCGTGAACATTTCCAGCGGGGCAGCAGTCGGCGGGAATACGATATATGGAAACGGGTACATACGGCTGGAACCGCCGTCAGGCGGCTGGACATTTGGAAATTATTATGTGAAAGTCTCTGTTACAAGCGGCTCCGACAGCGCGACTCTCAAGAACGGGTATTTCTCCGTAAAGGACGGCATCAGCCCGAATGTAACCATATCTTCTCCGACGTTGGGCCAGAGCATTTCTGCCGGCTTTGTATACATATCCGCCACGACCACAGAAAACGCCAACTGCTACTTTTACATCCAGAACTACAATAACATATGCTCCAGCGGCTACTACTATTCCAATGCCAGCTACTGCAATGTGACAGGATTCAGCGGCTCCACATACTACTGGCAGTCTGCCGGAAGCTGGACATCAGGAATGACGACGGGAGGCACAAGCCACACGTACAACCATTCGACCTACGGCATGCCTGTCCAGTCATATGTCGTTCAAATTTACTGCTATGACTCTGATTACCTTCAGGGCTACAATGCCACAGTCTTCAATCTTAGCTCCGGCGGAGGCTCAGGGAGCGGCGCCTCAAATATAACCTTCTCTTCAGTCAGCTATAATTCGACTGTGGCAGGGACGCCTGTGAAATTTTCCGCCTACTTGACGGCTTCAGGGACTGGAAATATCTCAGGATATGTATTCTCCTTCGATAATGGCACGGGAAGCTTTGCGAATGATTCCTTTGGATCTCTGACAGGCAATGCCAGCTGGGCCAATGTGACAAAAGTGATTAATTCCACAGCGAACTCGACAATAAGGTGGCGGGTATATGCCAACAGCTCCTCAGGGAACTGGTCTGAGACGGGAATACAATCTTTCGCAACATCAAGCAATGCGCCGCAGTGGTCTTCCGCAGGCGTCAGCAACACAACTGCAAATTCCTCTGCTGTCTTCTCTGCCTACTGGACTGATTCCATAGGCCTTTCAGGATACATATTCTCAACCAACAACACAGGGAGCTGGATAAATAACTCATTCATGCCCTTTACTGGAACGGCCAACTGGTCAAATGCCACAAAGACCCTGAATTCCACAGTAAATGTGACAGTCGGCTGGCGCATATATGCCAACAACACC
>CAYJTA010000113.1:0-3991 GCA_964372825.1 uncultured archaeon
TCTATGTGGAGAAGGTTAAGTATGAAGAAAGTCAAATGATTTAAGATGAGAGCAATAGCCCTTATTTCAGGCGTCATATATATCGCGCTCATGATAACTGCGACCATAATAGCGTACAATGCATTCCTGCCCTCCATAAAGAAGCTTCAGGAAGCCGGCATAGCCCAGCAGGTGGAGAAGGCGATGGCGGAAATAGACGGAAAAATATCTGCTGTGGCCGGCGAAGCAAGCGGCAGCAGAAGGCTGGTTCCTTTGGACATGAAAGCCGGCAGGCTTGTCATCAATGGGTCTCAGGATGCCGTCTATTGGGAGATGCCGGCAACTGCCATGATAGCATCGCCGAGGACGGCAAAAAAAACAGGCAACGTGTTGTTCGGTTCCCAGCTGGACACAAAGGCATATGAGAGCAGATATAATGGCGTTCCTGCGTATGCCATGGAGAATGAGCATCTGCTGGTATACATACGGAAAATAGGAGGCAGGGAAAGATATTCTCCAATTGACACGGGTGGCATAATTCTTAACATTATGCAGAAGGACATGTCCAAGTGGCTCGATGGAGAGGTGTCCATTAGGGTTGATGATAAAGATTCAAACGGTAGGGGTATGGGC
Organism: uncultured archaeon; assembly: GCA_964372825.1. Lineage (GTDB taxonomy): Archaea > Aenigmatarchaeota > Aenigmatarchaeia > QMZP01 > QMZP01 > JACPNN01. Next base: position 613 of record CAYJTA010000113.1, read on the forward strand.
TATACGGCCCTGGAGGAAACGGGAAACAATCTGCCGTATGCGACTGCGATTGCATTCGTGGCCTCTGTTGAAGGAAGCTATACTGTGTCTTTCATCCTCGAATCGGGGGCTGATTTCCTGCAGATAAAGGTTGAGTGAGGATATTAGCAGGGCCTGTAAAATGTAATTATGGTGAAAGGCCTGGAACCCCTTGTTTCTGCCGTGCTGGTTGTGGCTATTGTACTTGCTGCCTCCAGCATCATCAGCGTCTGGTACATGGGTTTTGTGAGCAGGAGCGTGAAGGGGGAAGGATCAAGGATAGCGGAAACTACGGAATGCGGCCAAGCGGCATTGGATTTTGATTCATCGGGAACAGGCGGCGGGATAAGATGGGATTTTTCAGGACCAAGGGAAACTGATTACCTTGAGGCTTGGCTCGTGAATACAGGCCCTGTAAATCTGTATGGCTTTGTTTTTGAGGCCTTTGTGGATCAAAGTGATGGGACACATATTTTTGTTCTGCAGCCTGAGAAGGATGCCACTATTGCAAATCCTTTGAAGCCTGGACAGTCGAGGCTTTTCAAGTCAAAGCTGACCGAGGATGTGCAAGGGGAGCTGAAAAGAATCAGGGTGATGAATGGGGCCTGCAGGCAGGCTGTCATCGAGAAAGTGGTTTACTCGGAAATGGGATAAGAATCAGCATGCTGTTTCTGAATATTATAGCGTATTTACAGCCGGACTGCATCAAACGGTGCATATTCTTTGGGTATTGCCTCGGGCATAAAAATATGTTATTATAATCACAGAATGAAAAAATCAAGCATGAAAAAATACCATGCATTGGCAGCCGCAGGCCTCATTACTCTTCTTGCCTTCCTTGTCATGGAGGCTGACATAACAGGCCTTCTCCTGTCAGAGGCAGGTGTCCAGAAGGTAACTGATGGCGATACTATTGTCATGGAAAATGGCGACAGGGTGAGGCTGCTTTCAATAGACACGCCTGAAAAAGGGCAGGCTTTTTACACTGAGGCGAAAATGTTTTTGCAGCAGCTTGTGGGAGGCAGAAAGGTCAGGCTTGAGGCAGGCATTGAGGACAAAGACAAATATGGGAGGCTTTTGAGGTATGTTTTTGTTGATGGCAAGCTCGCAAACCTGGAAATTGTAAGGGAAGGGTATGCAAAGGCCCTGATATTCAATGAAAATGAGAAGTATGCGGATGTTGTAAGGAAGGCCGAGGAGGAGGCAAGGGAGAAAGGGAAAGGCATATGGTCTTTGGATGATGATTTCTGCGTATATGCCTCCGCATTCCACTTCAACGCCAGGGGAAATGACAACGCAAATCTTAATGACGAATATGTGACATTCAAGAACAAGTGTGGCGGGGTGGTTAATATGACGGCGTGGAAAGTGATGGATTCTTCTGGCGATGGCTTCATGTTTCCGGAGTTTTTTCTTGGATCAAGTCATACCATAACCCTTCACTCCGGAAAGGGCCAGAACAATGGGACAGACATATTCTGGGGCAGCAGGAAGGCCGTATGGAACAACAAGCACGACGCACTTCTGCTCTTCGATTCTAAGCAGACGCTTATGCTGAATTACAGCTATAGCTTCTCATAGAGCCTGTTTCAAGTCAGGTAACTGATTTATGAAATGGAGCCCGGCTCAGTGATGCAGGAGTATGCCCTATTTAGGAAGCATGCCTGACTTGGCCAGGAAAAGAAAAACAGAGAGGCATAGCGTGACCATGACTATGCTGTGCTTGCTGCCTGCTATTATGGAATTCTCCCCAACCTGGCCGGCTATAAGCCCTATGAGAACCGCAAGGATGAGGCTGACCGAGAAGAAGAGGGCTGTGTAGTAGAGGGCTATGCCTTGGGGTACATTGAGTAGAAGGCCTATTATAGAAAAGAGGTTGCAGGGAAATGCGTCTGAACCCAAGCAAGGGTCTGAGAATGTTATGGCTGTGCCGCCAGCCCTTATGTCCGGCTGGGTCTTGATCATGGGCACCATGACGAAGATTGTGACCACTGATATGCCCAGAAACATGATGAATATGCCGTACATCGTCATGACCTGCTGCCTGACGAGGCTTTCCCTCTCAGCCTCGACCTCCTTCAGCATGGCCATATCCCTTGCTATGGAGTCGAATGTATTGGCCACAGCTCCTCCATTTTTGTATGTCTCCTTCATCACCGCTATTGCCTCGACTATCATCCTGCTGCTCCTGACCTTTGTTGAGAATATGTCCATTGCGCGCTGGAAATCAACGCCCCATTTCATCCTGTTGGACATTTTTCTTATTTCTTCTGTAAGCTTGCCATAGTCAGATTTTGCCGTTATGGCCAAGGCTTCCTTAAAGGACATCCCTGATCTCAAGCTGTCGGCCATGCTCCTCACGAATTTGGGGAACTGGTCTTCAACGCTCTTCACCCAAACGTACATGTAGTATTTGTATAGGAAAAGCTGCGCCAAGAAAATGAAGACAGATATCACGACAAGGTTGACTATCAGGGCCGGATCCCCTATGATTAGGCCTATGACTATAAGGATAACTGAAAATACTGTTGTTCCGGCCATGAGCTTCTGCCTGCTGTCTAGTTCTATTTTCTGCATGCGCATCACTCCGTGGGCGATATGTGCTTCAGGAGCACTATATAGGCTATCGAGACCAGAGGGACAAAGAAGAATACAAGAAATGTCTGGAGCATAAGGACGCTGAGGCCTGTCAGAGGCGACATTATGGCTGTAAGGATGATGAAGAATAGGCTGCCGACAATTATAAGGGTTATGTATATCTCTGTGTAAAGTGTAAGCTGCTTCGCATAATCTGTCAGGCTTCTTCTGTAGCTGTTCATAAGGGACTGTGTTTTTGTCTGCAAATAGTCTTCGAGGTTTGCGCCGGAGGTGATCGCAGATGACATGCCCCATAAAAGATCGGAAAAGGCAGGGCTGGCTGAGTTCTCTGCAGCCTTCTGTATTGCATGATTAAGGTTCACTCCGAGGTTTTTTGCATTTGTGTATATCTTATTTGCCTCCTCGCCTATCACCCCTTTCCTCAGCGACAAGACCCTGAATATCTCGACGGGATTGATTCCCGAGCTTGCTGTGGTTGTCATGTAGAATGCTGCAAACGGCACCTCCCTGTCTATCTCCTTCCTTATGTTGGCGGCCTTGATGCCGGGGTAATAGTAGCCTCCTACCATGACGAGGGCTGAGATGACGAGGGCCAGTTCAATGCTGAACGTGAAAAAAAAGGCATCTGTTCCCGGCACCTGCAAAGGGACTCCCAAGGGAAACAGGAAAATGAAGAGGAATGTGAAGAAACTTATAGTAAAGCTCAGGAGAGTCAGGAAAAAGACGAGGATCATATACTGGACTAAATTGTAGTTTATCATGG
>CAYJTA010000114.1:0-3956 GCA_964372825.1 uncultured archaeon
TTGTTTCACTTTATATTCAGTAAATTCACATACTGGACAAAAGGCTGTCTCTTCTTGAGGAAGCCAAGGCAAAAAATGGGCAAATGGATCCTAGAATAATAATGCTGATAGTTCTCCTTTTCCTTCTGTATTTATATCTGAGATCAATAGGTTTTCTCAAGTGATTGGTTTTTGGGCAATTCAAAGCTTAAATACTCTACCAGTAACATTGTTTGAATATGGCAACAAGAAGGAAAATCCCCAAATTCAAAAGGCAGCAGTGGTACCTGAAAAAGCTGAAAGGCAAGGGATGGAGGAAGCCGAGAGGCATCCACAGCAAGCAGAGGCATAAGATAAAAGGTGTCAGGAGCGGCATGCCCGCAATCGGCTACAGGCAGCCGAAGGCTTTGAGGCATAAAGGAAAGGCCGGATTGATTGATGTTCTTGTCCACAATGTGGCGGATGTTGGAAAAGTGGATCCCAAAAAACAAAGAGTTGTGATAGGCTCTTCGGTTGGAAGGAAGAAAAGGCTGGAGATACTTAAAAAAGCTGAAGAGATGAATGCCAGGATTGCGAATCCGAAAGTGTAGGGCGCGGCGGCAGGCAGAAGGAACTGATTCCTCATGCTTGCTTTTCAGCCATTCGGATCATAATTGTAAAGCTTCTGTAAATCGTCTCTGGGATATATCCATTGCACAAAATAAAACTATATTAGCCAAGAAAACACTTATCTTTAGTGCTTTGATGTCCAGGAAGTCAGGCTGCCCCATGTGCGGCACCTTCGGAAAGATGTGGAACAAAACGCCTGAAGTATTTCTCTGCCCCAACTGCTCTTCCCTGTATTCGGAATTCGGGCTTGTGCTTGAGCCTGAGAACCTTTCAGTAAGCATGTGTTCATAGATGATTTATGGCGTCCCGCTAGAGAGGAAAAGGATGCTGCCATATCAAACGAATTCGGATATAAATCATACCTGAAATCAGGCTAGGAGCACCAGCTGGATGTAAGCGTGCCGTTCTCGGAAAAAATCATGCCTATCGCCTTTGTCCTGCTCTGCTTGACTATCGAGCCCGTGCATGTGTATGTGGAATCCTCGTTCTCATAGCATGGCACCTCCCCTTCAATCTCCCATCCCTGTATTATCTGCGATTCGTTGCCCACGGCATAGAAGCCGTTGGAAAGGAGGATCAGCTGCAGGCCTCTATACTCCGGACAGATGTCTTGCTCTTCTTCTGCGCTTACCGGAGGTGCGCCTCCTTCTGATGCAGGGGTTTTCTGCTGTTCTTTCATGCTTTCAGCCGTTTGCTGGGCTTTACCATTCTTTTGGATGATCTCCTGACCTGCAGCCGGCTTTTGGACTGCATTCGGCATCCTCTCGGAAGAAAAAATCCATTCAAATGGTTTCTCCATGAAAGTCCTGACAGGGCTATTGCCTGACAGAATAATATAGGCAGCACTAAGCAAAAGGAGTGCGATTGCAGCTAAGGACAGCAGTTTTTTTCTTTTTTTCATAATATATATTAACCCTTTTCCGGTAAATAAATGCAAAGGCGTTAACGGAAAATAACCCTTTTCGGCTAATTGGCTAGGTTGGCTAATATGACAAAAAGCGTTAACGGAAAAACGATAATATTCAAGATGCATAAAGTGCGGATTCTTTAGTGGACTCATATTAGCTACCGGCGGGATTTATTGGTTCGGCCAAAGGGAGAGCAAAACTGCTTCTCATGCTTAAATACTATCCGTTCCAATTTAATCACTATTATACCAGTGCTGTCTTGCAGAGCAGATGGCATGCCATCGGAAAAGGCGGAAGAATGACAGAAGACCTTGCGGCAGTAGTGAAGCAGCTGATGACAAAGACAGACCACATAAGGAACATGGGCATTGTGGCCCATATCGACCACGGCAAGACAACATTATCTGACAATCTGCTGGCAGGCGCTGGCATGATCTCGGAGGAGCTTGCGGGCAAGCAGCTTGCCATGGACTTCGACCCGCAGGAGCAGGAGAGAGGAATAACGATTTATGCGGCAAATGCGAGCATGGTGCATAATGTGCACGGCCAGGACTATCTAATCAACCTTATTGACACCCCCGGGCATGTGGACTTCGGGGGGGATGTGACTCGTGCTATGAGGGCTGTTGACGGCGTGATAGTTGTCGTCGATGCAGTCGAGAGGATAATGCCGCAGACAGAGACTGTCCTGAGGCAGGCCCTGAGGGAAAGAGTAAAACCGGTCCTCTACATCAACAAGGTCGACAGGCTGATCAAAGAGCTTAAGCTGACGCCGGAACAGATACTGGACAGGTTCAAGGAAATAATAAGGGAAGTGAATGCCCTCATCCAGAAATATGTCGAGCCGGAGTACAGGCAGAAGTGGCTTGTGAGCGTGGAAAACGGTTCTGTCGCCTTTGGTTCTGCTTTGAAGAAGTGGGCTGTAAGCATACCTTATATCCAGAAGAGCGGGATGACAATGAAGCAGGTGATAGAGGTTACAGAAGAAGGCAATGAGGCAGAGCTTTCGAAGAAGATGCCTCTGGCCCCTGTGTTGCTGGACATGGTCGTCACCCACCTGCCCGATCCGAGACAGGCCTCTGCATACAGGATACCGAAGATATGGCCAGGCGAAAGGGAATCGGAGCATGGCAAGTCAATGATAGAGTGCGACAGCAATGCCAGGCTGGCAGGGATTGTCACCAAGGTTTATCCTGACCCTCATGCGGGCTATGTGGCCACCCTGAGGATATTTGCCGGCAGGATATCGAGGGGCATGGATGTGTATGTGCTGGGGGCGAACAAGGTGGAGAAGGTGCAGCAGGTTTCCATCTACAGGGGGGCAAAAAGGATCCAGATGGACGAGATCATTGCGGGTAATATAGCCGGCGTTGTGGGGCTGAAGGACGCATATTCCGGTGCGACAGTCTGCATGCCTGACAGCATTATCACTGCCTTTGAGGAGATCAAGCATGTCTTTGAGCCTGTGGTTACCAAGGCAATTGAGCCTAAAGATCCAACCCAGCTTGCGAGGCTGATAGAATTCCTGAAGAAAACGGCAAGGGAGGATCCCACCCTAAGGGTGAGCATAAACGAGGATACAGGAGAGTATCTTGTGTCAGGACTGGGGGAGCTGCATATAGAGGCCAAGGTCGAGAGGAAGCTGAAGGATGCCGGCATAAACGTCTCTGTGAGCCAGCCCATCGTCATCTACAACGAGAGCATCAAGACAATATGCGAACCGGTTGAAGGAAAGAGCCCCAACAAGCACAACAGGTTCTACATTGTTGTCGAGCCTCTTGAAAAAGAGGTTTACCATGCCATGGTCAATGGGGAGATAGGCGACATAGAGATCAAGAAGAAGGATGTGGAACTCCAGAACAAGCTTGCGAACCTCGGCTTCGAAAGGGATGAGTCGAAGAGCATCAAGATGATATACAACAAATGCATGCTCATAGAGGCCACAAGGGGCGTGACGGCCATACTGGAGATCATGGAGATGTGCAAGCAGGCATTCAAGGAAGCGATAGATGCAGGGCCTCTGGCCCGGGAGCCGGTCAGCGGGGTGAAGGTGAAGCTGGTTGATGCGAAGCTGCATGAGGATGCGATACACAGGGGGCCGGCACAGGTCATACCTGCCATGAGAAGGGCCATAAGGAATGCCATGATAGAGGCAAAACCTTTCATACTTGAGCCCAAGCAGATTATCAGGATAGACGTGCCCACTGAACAGGTCGGAGGGGCGATAAAGGAGGTAAACAACAGGAGAGGGCAGATACTTGACATGAAGGAAGAGAGGGGATTGACAATCATACAGGCGAAGCTCCCTGTGGCGGAGATGTTTGGATTCAACTCATCTCTGAAATCAGCCACATGCGGCCTTGGATTCTTCAGCCTGATAGACGTGCTCTATGAGCCTCTGCCGAAGGAGCTTGAGCCCAAGGTTGTGGGGCATATAAGGGAGAGGAAGGGGATAAAGGA
>CAYJTA010000115.1:0-981 GCA_964372825.1 uncultured archaeon
TCCTCTCCGATCTCTGCAGATCGATCTCGGCCAAAAGGATGCTGGATGGATACAGGAGAGGAGAGGATACCATCCCGGGAATACAAAGGGCTCTTGACGGCATTATGGCAGGGAAGCCGCTGTCCCTTGTGTACGCGGCGGCAGCTGAGTATGCCAAGGCGCATACGGGCGAGGTGGACAGCAGGGTACTGAGGCCCATGAGGAAGGCCAGAAACGAGGGGATGCAGACCGGAATACTGTCAGCCTCCTACGATTTCATCATTATCAGGCTGCTGCAGGAATCCGGCTTCATGGACACCTTCAATTACATCACCGCCGACAGGCTGGAAGCGGATTGCGGGATCGTCAGGAGCCTGAACCACCGTATATACGGAAGGAAGGCGGAAACGATGAAGTCTGAGTTCTTCGATAAGAGGGGCCTCGACGACAGCTCGACAGCATATATCGGCGATTCCGGAGATGACATCCCTGTGGCTGAGATCCTGAAGCCTGGCAGCTTCATAGTCTCCCTTATTGCCCCCGAGGAGTTCAAGAATAAGATGGCCTGCAAATACGGGGCAAGAGTGCCTGAAAGCGAGGAGGAGATAGAGGGGATAGTTTTTGGATGAGTCGCAGCAGCCGCAAGCGCTTGGCAGCTTTATAGAGGTGCCATATTCCAAGCAGCTGTTCTGCGGCATCAAGCCATGCCAGAGAAGCAAGCAGATGCCAATGCTCTGATTGATTGCTGACCAGAAGCATTGATTCTGATCTTTTTAAATTCCAAAAGGAATAAAAAGCAACAAGCAAATATTATGGCAGTATCATTTCAATGGTGGCCATGTTCCCCGACCTTGCTGAGATAAAGAGGATGAGGAAGAAGCTGGACATTACGCAGGCCAAACTTGCCAGGATGGCCGGCGTGAGCCAGAGCCTGCTCGCAAAGATAGAGTCAGGAAGGATAAGCCCCACCTATGGCAAGACAATCCAGATATTCAGGTCCCT
>CAYJTA010000115.1:991-3910 GCA_964372825.1 uncultured archaeon
AACAGCAATATAATAGGCTGCGCACCTGAAGACGCTCTCACCTCTGTCATGGCGGCCATGAAGAAGCACGGCATAAGCCAGCTGCCTGTCATCCATAACGGAAAGCCTGTGGGCCTCGTGACAGAGACCGACATACTCGAAAAAATAGCCTCAGGGGCAAGGCCTGAGGAGCTGAAGGCAGCGGACGTCATGGACGACTGCCCTCCCATAATATCGCCTGAAAGCGGCATGGATGTGGTGGCCTTCCTTTTGAGATATTTCCCGCTTGCCATTGTCTCAAAGAACGGCAGGACCTTGGGGATAGTCACGAAGGCGGACATACTGGAGAAAATGTCGGTGAGGTAGCCATTTCAGATTCAATGCGCTTAAATTTCTTTGCTACAAATCACCATATGCCGCTGGCATCTATTTTGGTGAGAGAAGGCGTTTTCCCCTGCCTTGCAGAGCATATAGACGATCTGTTCTCGGAAAGGGTTGAAATGGAGGTTGCAAAGAAAGCGATTGGGAAAAAAGGGCCTCTATTGCTTTCCGAAATGCCAAGAGCAATACTTGGGCCCGTAAAGCCCGGCAGCTTGGCTAGTGCGTCTGATAAGACCGGTATGAAACCCTTTCATATCCTCCAGCTGCCTTTCCAGGGTTATGATGGAAGAGAGCAGATCCTCAGCATAAATCTGGACTACTTCAAAAGCCAGCAAGTTCTCGCCACGGCAATTGCCTATCACCGCGGCGAATATCAGATTGTCTACTCCCGCAAAGGCGCTGAGGCATTCATGGATGCATTGAAAGAAGAGGAGATAGACAAGCTGCACTGGAAACACTATCCGCTTGGCTTTTCAGTAGAGGGGGATCCTGCCATCAAAGAGACTTCCGAGAAAAAGGGGCAGAGGATCAAAAAAGGAGATGCAGCTCCACTGCATGAGATAGAAGAGGCAAGAAGATTGGCATTTTCCGACAGCTTGGGAAGGTGCCCGGACATCCTATTAGGGGCACTATTCACTGATGATCCATTTTTCAAGCCGCCGGACCTTGCAGAGGAGATTGGATTCTGGGAGAAGAATGCAGGGCTTTATGTTCCGATAGCTGTTATTGCACTCGACAGATTTCAAAAGGAGATGAAAGACCACATCGCAACGCAGCTCAATATCCTTGAATCTGTCTGGAAGTTTTACAGGCTCAGGACAGGCAGGGATGATTTCAGCATGGCAGCAGGGGCCAGAAGTGCCAACAGCCTTGCCAACACAGCTTACCATAATATGCGCAACAGGCGCTGCAGAAGCCTGCTGGCTGCCGTCAGGGGCGGCTCCTACAGGTCAGAAATAAGGAGAATCAGGGAGGACAGGATGAAAGGCACGGAGCCGGAAGAAAGGCAGGTTCTAGGGACGGTTTTCGACATCATGGAATATGGCCTTGAAATGCTAAGGAAGGACAATATCCTTGAGCAGGTGTACAGCTTCAGGGACAGTAAAATCGAGGAAAATATGACAGTCCTGAATTCCGGAATAAGAAAAGGGTATTACAGTGTCTCAAGGAGCAAAAGGCCATAGGCATTTAATTTGCAAAGCCAAAATATCCCCATGCTCTGGACAGACAGATACAGGCCTTCCAGCCTGAGGGAGTTTGCAGGCAACCCGAAGGCTGTTGCAGAACTTTTGGCCTTTGTTGAAAGTTTCAAGCCGGGAAAGGCTTTGCTTCTGTCAGGCCCCACAGGAACAGGGAAAACATTGCTTGTAGAGCTTATAGCCAAAGAAAAGGATTATGATCTGATATCTTTGGATGCAAGTGAGAAAAGAGGAAAAGAGGATATAGAAAATTTCAAGCAGTCTGCCTTATCAGCAGGCCTGTTCCAGAAGGGAAGGATAATCCTGATAGATGAAATAGAGGGCATTTCTGGCCAGCAGGACAGGGGGGCTGCAGGGGCTATTGCCGAACTGGCAAAGCAATCCAAGTGGCCTATCATACTGGTTTCCAACGATCCCTATTCCCCGAAGCTGAAGACCATCAGGCAGTATTGCAGGCCTGTAAAAATGTCAAAGGTGCCTTCCCCGTCAATCGAAAAGCGGCTGAAGGAGATATGCAGGAAGGAGGGCATAGAGGCCGAAGAGAATGCGGTAAAGCACCTTGCGAGGTGGAGCTCGGGCGACATGAGGACGGCCATAACCGACCTCCAGAGCTGCTGCTCAGGAAGAGGCAAATTTGCTGAAAAGGATCTTGAAATATTGGGCTACAGGGAACGGTTGAGCAACATATTCGAGACGCTTTCGGCCATATTCAGGTCAAAAAGCATTGTCGTTTCAAAAAGGGCTTTCGACAGCTCTGACAAGGATCCCGAAGAGCTTCTTTTGTGGATTGAAAATAACATCCCTCTTGAATTTGACAAGGAGGACATTGATAAGGCGTATGAAATTTTATCCAAGGCGGATGTTTTCAGAGGGAGGATAATAAAGCAGCAGAACTACCGTTTTAAGTTGTACATGCTCGACATGCTGTCATTTATCGGCCTCGCAAAGAGGCATGAGAAGCACGGCTTCGTCATGTACCAGCCTCCCCAGAGGCTTATAATGATGGGCAGGAGCAAGGCGGCCAGAGAGGAGAGGGAGGCAATTGCAGGAAAAATAGGCGGCATGTGCCACTGTTCCAAGAAGATTGCGAAGAGGGATTATCTGCCTTATTTGAGGATTGTTTACGGGAAAGATATGGAGAAGCTCGCAGAATGATTTTGATGCACCAACTTCTAGTGAATTCCTATTTCAGTTTTTGGCCTGTCAGCCTTTCTACATCAAGATCATTTTCATCGTTTATAATCAGAACATCTGTATTGGGCATCTCGCCTACCGTGGGAATATCCTGAGATGCGTAGGTCTCCCTTATCGCAACCACAGAGTGCACCATGGATTTCAATTGCTGCCTCTGGCTTGTCCT
>CAYJTA010000116.1:0-3909 GCA_964372825.1 uncultured archaeon
CGCCTTACAATATGTCAAAGAAAAAAGGATTAGGGTGGAAATATAGCAAGCATATTACCATGCAGGAGCAATGGGACATGTTCTCCAAAGATGATTTTTTTAAGTTCAATGGGGAGTGGATAAGCGAGTGTTTCAGGGTTCTGAAACGTGGAGGCAGCTTTTGGATTTCTGGCAGCTTCCACAACATATACCAGATAGGCTTCATCATCCAGCAATTCCATCCAGAAGTCAAAATAAACAACAGCGTTGTATGGTTTAAGCCTAACGCCCAGCCCAATATCACATGTAGATTTTTTACTGAAAGCACAGAGCATCTAATTTGGGCATCGAAAAATGGCGACGGCAAAAAATGGAAATTCAACTATCAGTTCACTAAGGATTATATAGAGGATCCGCTCAACCCAAATGGCAAACAGACAAGAAATGTGTGGTCAATTCCTTTGACACCAAGATTTGAAAAATGGGCGGGCGAGCATCCGACACAAAAACCTTTTGAGTTATTAAGACGAATAATACTCTCTTGCACAAATGAAGGGGACACGGTATTAGATCCTTTTGTAGGCTCTGGAACTACTTCTGTTGTTGCTAAATATTATGGAAGGAATTCCATCGGAATAGAGATTAACCCAAAATATTCTGAACTCATAAACAAAAGAATGAAGAGAGAGCAAAAGACACTTGTTGCACATGAGACAGAAGTGATATTTGAGGAATTTAATGGTTGATTTATTCAAAAGAGATTTTAGCGACCCCTTACTTGTGTTGCCTTGCTCACAATGACAAATATTTCCTTTTCGTTGATTATAGCCTCCATAAGGTCTTTGAAAACATAAGCCCTATCCATTCCTGTCTTTTCCATACGCATCATAAGTTCTATAAGGTGCCCTGTAAACTCAACGCTATATTCACCATATTTGTTAAGTTCATCAAAACTCTTTAGCTTTTCGTGGGTTGTTTCTTTAAGTTCGCATCTTTGCTGCTCTCTTTTTGTTTTGAAAGGTTCAACTCTGCCCCACATATCTCTTAAGTATTTGACAAATTCAAGCGTAAGTTCCTTGTTATGTTCCTTTTTTATGAGAACATCTATAACCCAATGGATGTGTTTTGGCGTTCTTACCCTTTTACCGCTTTCCTTATACTTTATTATGATGTCCAAATCTGGATTTTCTCCTCTACTGCCTTGAAAAATGCCTATTATCGTGCCATCAGAAAGTGTTATTTCCTTGAAAGAATATGCTTTTGTGCCCTTACCATCCCTCAATGAATACTCCATAATATAAATAACTGGCAAAGAACTTTAATATATGACGAGAGCAAAGCCAGAAATCACAAAGGAAACCGTAAAATGCCCTTTCTGTGGGAAGGGGGATATAGAGGTTATGACAACTTTAGACTGGTACAGCGAAGGCAGGGCTCATGCTGCTGGAAAATCCAAGATGATACCCCAATACCACCCAGAAAAGAAGGAAATACTGAACAAATGCCCAGAGTGTGGAAAATCAAAGGGTGAATTAAAAGAAGTCCTTGAAAGAGGTAAAATTTCATCACATGAGGATCAAGTTAAAAGATTAAAAGATTCAGGCCTACCTACAGTCATAGAGAGTAAAATAAGATAACATAGCCACCTTATTAACAGAACCCAGACTTTTTTAGCAGGAGCACTTTATTGGCAAAGTTGCAACTCTGTTCGCAGCCCCTATTTCAAATCCTGCCAGACGCCCATCAAATTGCCTTCCGGATCGATAAACCTCGCATAGAGGCCCATCTCCCCAATCCTCTGGGGCTCCATCGCAACCTTCCCTCCGGAAGCCTTCAGCTTCTTCAGGGATTCCTCTATGCCTGTCACTTTGATAACAATAACAGGCGAAGGCGTGTCATCATGCTTCATCATCATGCCGCCGTTTATCGCTCCCGGCTCTTTTGGCACGTCCTTCTCTTGAACTGCTCAATATGTCGGTAGTCTGTTTCCGTTAGTCTACCGGAGCATAGCCTTTAAATATATATTCTACCAAATTAGTAGAATAATAGATATTAGTCTACTAAAATAGGCGATTATATGAAATTCACAATAAAGAAAGTCTTATGGCAGTCAGCATATGACGAGCTCTGGCTTAAGTTCAAAGGTGAGGAATTCACCTTCGAGAAGTCTTTGGCAGTCATATTTGTGAAAAACAAATTCTCGGCTAAAGACGTCAAGTACGGCTCAAAAATCATCAATGAGATGGAAGACAACGGCTATGTTATCAGCAGGAAGGCTGATTACGACCAGAGAGTCCGTTTGTATAGGCTTTTGCATCCGGAGCTGGCGAGCAATGCATGGGCCATCTGCAAACAAGCGGTTTTCGGCAAAGAACAAAAAGTAATTAAAGTGATAACACATGATGATCTGGCAAGGGAAGCCAATAATAAGGCAGGCTGGGATTATCTGTACATAAAAGATACCGCCATAGCTTTCTGGACGGATAATTACAGGACTTCGGCTGTCAGGCACATTTCTGTTCTGGAGGAGCAGGCTGACGGCTGGATATCGCTTTTCAAGTTGTTTGGTTCGGCCGTAATCCTTAATGATGTGCCGGTCAGCGATGCAAAAAGTGTTGGGAGGGAGGCTATAAGCCTGCATGCCGACCTCCATTTCAGGCAGCACAAGAAAGGAAAGGAGCATTATCAGGCTGTCGAGCATGTCATACTGGAGGCATTCAAAGATGGCGACAATCTGGGCGCCTTGGCTGTTCTCATAGTCCAACGGAAGCAACTCAACTGGAAGGCGCTTATTGATAATGCGTCAAAAAACGGCCTGATAAATACTCTGGGCTTCAGCATGGAGTGCATGAACCAGGAAGCAGGGAAGGATATTTTTAATGCTGCAACAGTAGAGAAGATAAGAAGAAAGAGGAAAAAAGAGGCTGAAACAATAAAAGGAGTAAGCGGCGACGAAGAAATTGCCATGGGCTATAAGCCGCTGGAAGAAAAATGGAATGTCAGGTGCTTGGGTGCAGACGCCTACAGGAAGGCTGTAAACGACCTGGTGAAATAAGATGGCAGACGTAGAAAAAGAGAGCCTGATAGATTTGGAGAAGATAGTCAAGGCAACAAAGCAGTCAGGCCTCAGGCTGGTCGTGATAGGCGGATACGCCGTCATAGCGCATCTGGGCAAATATTACCGGCCGACCAAAGACATTGATTTTGTCGCACCCAAGGCCGATATGGGGCATCTGAGAGGGCTTCTGAAAGGCCTCGGCTATGATGTCGCCCCCACGGAATTCGGCCTGAAAGGAACGAAGAAACTGAATGGCGGATCCATCAACCTGGACATAAGCGTTGGAGAAGTTTTTGACATTTCCACGGAAAAAAGATATCCTGTGGGTGATGCAACTTTCCAGAAAGCTGTGGTGATGGCAGTGACAGGAAGAACTGAAGAGACCAGGAAGATTAAGGTTATGGCCAGTGTCATATCCCTGGAAGAATTGTTGTTGCTGAAGCTGATAACACAGAAAAGGGACAAGGACATAGTAGATGTCATTTCCCTAATCCTTGATAAATCGGGGAAAATGGACAGACATGAATTTGCCAAGCATTGCACTCAGGCAGGCCTGGTGGAACACATGCGCGAAAGCATATTGAATTTCATCGGTATAATAAAGACTGAGAAGGCGGACAAAATCTGGTTCAAAACTACAGGGAATAAACTTACGCAAAAAACGGAAGCAGGAATAGTCAAGTATCTGCAAGCCTTGAAAAAGGAACTGTAGCCAGTGAGACAGCTTGCATAGGGCCTTTCACTGGGAGGTGGTATGCGAAGCAGGGGAACGCATATAAGCTTCGGACTCAAATTGCGAAGGCGGTAAAGCCAATCCTAACGTCCTCCACGCTGAAATACTGCACTATAGAATTTTGGATAAAGACCTTTGG